>DAOWOG010000199.1 GCA_030642185.1 Helicobacteraceae bacterium
AAACAGTTTTCCCTTCGCTTTTTGCTGCGTATAATATGACGTCGGCAGTTTGGCAATAAAGTCAAAGAGACGGTAATCCTGCAGTACGGAGCGTGCTTCAATGGAGTAGGCCATCGTGGCGCGGTCTACTTTGTAATTGTAGACATTGTTCATATTTAAGAGTGTGTAGAGCTGTCTGAACTCCAAAAATGTCGTTGCATTGGCCATCAGCGGAGAGAGTGCCTCATCGATGATGCTGAGGTAATGATCATAATTGACATCTTTGAAACGGTGTTTCATAAAACCATAGACGGTCTTATATTTCGGGTTAAGGTATTTCAGCATCTTGAACGAGGGACTGTGGATGTTGTACTGACTCATATGATCATACATGAATGTCATCAGCAGAGCATAATCCTTGCCTGAATGGTAGCCGCCAAGCAGTTCATCTCCGCCGTCGCCGGTAAAGACAACTTTGTAACCCATCTCTCTGACCAGTTTTGACATCTGCATCGTCGGAAGGATGGCAGAGTCTGCAAAGGGCTCATCCATCTTGTTCATCAGTTCCAGCAGCTCATCCTGATCGAGCCGGATATTGATCTTCTTTGAGGTAAACCCGTAGCGTTCAATCACCTGCCGGGCGTATTGTTCTTCATTGGATTTTTTATTATCAAAGGTTGAAGTGATGGAGTCGATTTTGAGTTGATGGTCATGAAACAGCTTGGCAATAATGGTCGAGTCTATCCCGCCGGAAAGAAAAAGAGCCTTGGGAACATCGGCATATTTTCGGATGTCGAAACTGTTGTTTAGCAGAGTGTGAAACTGTTCATATGCTTCTTCGCGGGAAATGGAGAGATCTTTCTCTTTAAATGATAACTCCCAATATTTCTTGACAGTTATCTTTCCCTGCTCATAAACAAGATAGCTTCCTGCTTCGAGTTTTCGGCTCTGTTTATACATGGTGTAGGGTGCCGGAACAGCGCCGAAAATAAGGTAGCGTTCTGCCGCAGACGGATCGAGTTCAGAGATAAAATCGGGGTGCTGCTGCAGCGCGGAAAGTTCTGATGCATAGATAATAGCGCGGTTGGCGTATTGATAAAAAAGCGGTTTTTTCCCGAGACGATCCCGAACCAGGATCAGCTTATCCTCGTTTTGATGATAAATGGAGATGGCGAACATCCCGTTGATCTTTTTCAGGGTCTCATCCAAACCGTATTCGAGATAAGTGTTAAGCAGTACCTCGGCATCACCGTCGGAGTCAAATGCATAGCCTTTTTGGAGCAGATCATCTCTCAACTCATGAAAGTTATAGATCTCGCCGTTAAAGCTGAGGACAATGCCCCTTTTTTCAGCGTACATGGGCTGCATGGCATGCGAAGAGAGATCGATAATACTAAGTCGGTTAAAGCCGATGAAAGCCGAACTGTATTGCTGTGAGCGCATATCATCAGGTCCGCGGTGATGCAGAGTTTTCTGCATAGATTTTAAGATCTCAATGCTGCTCTGTTTTGTATTTAAAAAACCGGCGATTCCGCACATATCCCACCTTTTTTATGATTATTGATTTGCAAATATCTCACGAACCCGACTGTCTTCCTGGGTAATGGTTTTATCCGAAGCCAGCAGAGTGAGGAGTTTGACATATTTTTTCGCCAGTCCGCGTCCGGCAGTATCATCAAACCACTTTTTGGATTGCTTTGCTATTGCTTTGTACTTCTCAGGGTTGTTCTCATAATCGATGAAAATATCGCGTATTTCATCCTCTGTCACGGCATGAATGATCGCAGAAGAAGCAAAGATCATGGCAGGACTGTCAAGTCCCTGCATGTTATTGATCAGCGCAACTCCGCAGGCCAATGCTTCATTGCTCACCCCTCCGATGCCCGCAAGGTTTTCTCTGAACGCGTTGGTTGCAAAGGTTGCTTTGGAGAGGCCGTACATAATGTTTTTGCGAAAACTGATCGGCATCCATTTGATCTGTCCTTCGATTTTCAAATCGTGTATAAGCTCTTTGGATGCCTGATAATCGGGTCCATATTCAAAGAGGACCAGCAGCGGCTTTTTAAAACGGGTTGTTTTAAGAAATTCGGCAAAAGCTTTAATGACTTTGTCATTTCTCTTGGCCCCGCCATAAGTCTCAAAATCTTCCAGCTGTGCATCGACTTTGGATTTCCACCATTGGCGGCTGTGATTAAAGACGATAAAGTCGTGATCATCTAAAAAATCCCACTCACGAAGATGAATGGAAGTGTCTTCAAGTTCCCGGTTATAGACCATCGGTGAAGCAGAGATATAGGATTTGATCTGCAGTTTGTCCAACGCGGTTCTATAGAGCGTAAAACCGCGATCCATGACCATAACACGGGCTTTTTGAAGTCCTTTTTTCTGATGCTCGGCCATATATGCCCGTATGGCGGAACTGATCGGTGACTTGGAATTGAAGGTTTTAAAAGGGTTGGCATAGAGGTCTGAGCCATAGGGAATGACAAGATCGATCGTAATGTTTTCCAGCTCCAGGAATCCTATAGCACCGCCGCTGGCGATAATAAGATCAAAATCATTCAGAAGCTTCTTTAGCGAGGGTCGCCATATCATTAATTTCAATCGGTTGGACGGTTTGAATGGAAGAAAATGGATATAGTCCAGGGTGTCGACATCTTTAAAAGTATCGGCATGGGGTTCAAAATGGCTGTTTTCACCTTTAATGCAAAAAAGATGCGCATCCACGCCCTCATCGCGGAGGTAGCGGGTAAAAGCAAAAAAGCTGTTGTTCATATTGTCGATCAGGGCTACTTTAAGCATCTGTTCTCGCTTCTATTTTGATAGGGGTTCCATATGCCTTGGAATGAGTGGGGATATCACAGTTGACGAAACTGTTGGCACCGATGACGACATGATCACCGATGGTGACACCTTTGGAGATCACGACGTTCGGGCCGATATAGCAGTGGTTGCCAATCGTGACAGAAGCTTTGGATATCTCCTTGCCATAGAGGACACGATCGACAGTATCATGGGTATAGATCTGTACTCCGGCAGCGATATCGCAATGATCACCGATATGAAGACCTCCGCCTGATCCGTCCAGAAGGACAAACGGTCCTATCCAACATGATTTTCCAACCTTGACCTCACCCAACACCAGGGCGGAATCATAAATACTGCTCTGTTCGCCAAAGCCGAGAAAAGCTGCTTTTTCCCATCTATCGGAGATGTATTCTCCAAACGGAAGCACTCTGTCAAACTCTGATTTGAGTTGCTCTCTTTGTGCGCCAAAAGCTTTTTTGAGTTTATCGATCAGCATGGTAATATTGATCTATGACGCCGGCAATGTAGGCGACGTCAACCCCGTCATAACAGGGAAGGGTAATGGTGTTCTCTTCCAGAAAAAGTGCATTTTCCTGAACAGTGTCGTATTTGTTGCGGTAGTACGTCGTGCCGCTCAGACAGTAGGTTCCCAGTACCGATTCAACCCCGTTTTCCCTCAGATAGGCAATTAGATCATTACGATTGGTCCCTGAGGGAACCGTAAAGACCAGAGACTGTACATTATGGATGACACGCTCAGACACCTTTTGTGCTTTAAATCCAAGACGTTCAAGATCTGCGCTGTATTCCTGTTTTGTCTGAAGTCGTGATGTGACGATGGCATCAAGTTTTTCCAGCTGTTTGATACCCATAACGGCCTGAAGTTCGCTCATTCGGTAGTTGTATCCGAAATCGACAAAATCAAATTTTCCGTTGTTCACGACAGCGCCATGGTTGAGTTTTCTCTCCAGCAGTTCGGCAAACTGATCACTGTTCGTTGTCAGTGCTCCGCCTTCACCGGTTGTGAGAAGCTTTCTCGGATGAAAGCTGAAACAGGTCAGGTCAGCGATATTACCGCAGCGTACACCGTCTTCGGAACTGCCGATGGCACAGGCAGCATCTTCGATCAGGGGCAGATTGTGTTTCTCGCAAATGGCTTTTATGGCGTGGATACCTTCCGGAGAGCCCAGTGCATCGACAAAAATGACGGCTTTTGTTTTATCGGTAATTTTACGTTCCAGCTCTTCGGGAAGCATATTGAATGTCTCGACACTGACATCGGCAAAGACCGGTATCGCGCCCAGATCTTCAACTACGTTGGCGGTAGCCGGAAAGGAGAA
>DAOWOG010000269.1 GCA_030642185.1 Helicobacteraceae bacterium
CATAGTGGAATTTAAAAAGACATATGGCGATGATGTAAAGATAGATTTTGAAAAAATCACTTCAACGATCGCAATCTTTGAAAAAATACTTGTAACACCATCACCATTTGATGACTTTTTAAATGGGAGTAAAGATGCTTTGAATCAAGCAGAGAAGAAGGGCATGAATACTTTCATGGACAAAGGGTGTGCGAGTTGTCATAACGGTATCGCTCTTGGCGGGACAATGCAGCCTTTTGAACTCGCCGGCAAATACAAGTTTTCACATCTGGGTGATTTCAAAGGTGATGACAAAGGTATGGTAAAGACACCGACACTGAGAAACATTACCGAGACTGCACCGTATTTCCACAATGGAGGCATCTGGAGTCTGTCTGAAGCCGTTAAAGAGATGGGAAGTGTTCAGTTGGGTATCAAGATCACTGACAAAGAGTCTGAAGAGATCGTAACATTTCTGAAAGCACTAAAAGGAAGAAAGCCTGCTATCGATTATCCGCAGCTTCCGGGAAGTACGCTGAAAACACCTAAACCTGCATTTGACTAATATCGACAGTGAGGGTTTCCCTCACTTGTCCAACATCCAAAAAAGTCACTCTTCTTAAAAGCAGATAATCATTTATCAATTTTATCTTAAACTTTCCAGCCATGCTCTGACGTTTAGAATGAACAATGCAAATGATTCATATAATATTTCAAAAAAGGATTCATCATGTTTCAGCTAACAGCCATTTTCAATAAAACATATTTAGATGATGTACTGCAGGAACTTTCCGAGCGTAAGATAGCGGGTGTCACCATCAGTGATGTAACAGGTAATGGAGGTTTCGCATATAATAGTGAGTCCGGAGATATTAACCTTGACAACAATGTAATGATCTACATCATTGTTCCCAATGAGAGTATCAAGGAAGATGCGAAAGAGGCCATACGATCAAACACCCAGGACCTTGGCGAAGAATCAGGTAAAATGTGGGTGACTCAGGTACTCGAAATTGAGCGTATACGAACCGGAGACATCAATGAAGCTGCGCTTACGCCTCATGAAAAAGTCGAACATGTACTTCATGACAATTTCTACTCACATGAGGATACTCCGTCAAGCTGATGCGAAGAGAATGATCCTTGCATTCATGATAAGCTTTTCCATTCCATAAGTTTCATTCTCTTTGATGTTCATATTTTTTAGTTCGTTTTGAGTGTGTGGAGAAAAACGCATACTTATCCTTTATATCTTTTCCCAGTATAACGGGTTGTGCTTTAAATTTGATTCGGGGATTTCTGAAATATTTAAACAAATTTAATTTAGATTTCAAACAATTTTATTGTGTTTATTTTCACTCTGTGGTATGATTCGGCATGATTGATGAATTAGCCGAAATTATCAAAGCGCTTAAGCTTTCCTATTATAAGTTTATAGAAGTGTTGGATCATAAATTGATTTTGGTTGCCGAAAATCTGCCTGCAATGCAGTATAAAGTGTTTAATGAAGCACTTCAAATTGTCAATGTCATTGACACAGATATTTATCTTTGGGAATATAACGACGAAGAGAATATGTTGACCATTACTCTAAGATAGCCAAACCGCTTAATCACCTTTTTGAAATTCTTGCTGCAAAGGGAGTTTTATGGTGAACTCTGCTCCGGTAAATTTTTTCCCCTTATAGTCAAATTGCCTGTTTTCTGCTGCGATGGAACCTTCAAAATGTTTCACGATGATCTCATAACTCATGTATAAACCGATACCGGTGCCGATACTCTGGTGTTTAGTAGTAAAGTAAGGTTCAAAAAGTCTGTTCTTTGCCATCGGAGCGATGCCGCCGCCACTGTCTTTAATTTTGATAACGGCTTTGTCTGACTCCTCTTCTATGTCGATTATAAGCACTCTGTCAGTACGGCTTTCAAGTTGTACAAGTTGATAAATAGCATTATTGAGGATATTAATCATAGCCAAGACGCCATAAGAAGATATCTTTTTCGTCTCCAACACTGATAAGTTCATGCTCGTTAATGAATGTAATCTTATTGACAATGGCGTTATGGCCGATAAGACGGTCACCCTTCTTCCCCGTTCTTGTATCAAAAAGCTGTAGGTCGTGGTTTTCGCCGCTGGAGTAGATCCCGGTTTTACCATCGGGACTCAATGCAACACAGTAGACAAGAAAGTCACTTTTGAGATGGTAGGATTCTCCGCCGATTTGGTAGACCCCGACCCGTCTGTCCTGACCCGCCGTGATAATAACACCGTTGTTATAGGCGACACGGTAGACGTTATCGACATTTTCAGATGAAAAAACCTGTTCGACACGGGAACTCTCGACATCAATTATCCTGATCTCACCGCTTTCATCGGACATCGCCATTTTCTTTTTATCGGCACTCAACACGATATCGCCCAAGGTGCTTTGTGTAACATGGCTGTTATAAACCTGATAACGCTCTGTATTGTCATACAGGATCATCTCAGAAGCGAATGTGCCGAAAAGGATACGATCATCATTGATAAAGCGCGCCTTTTTGATAAACAGTTCCTGTTTTGAGTCAATAATTTTTTTGAGGGTGTATTTCTCATGGATCCAGACATCGCGAAAGGCATTTTTCCCGCTGCTGACCAATAAGGTTTTTCCATTTAAGCGATCGACACTGTTGACGCGTACCGGAATAAGTTCGCCCTGTCCGGTCATGATCGGTTCGAGTACGATCCGATCGACGATTTTTTGCGTTCTTAGATCGAAGATATCGACCGTTCCCCTGTCATTCGCAGCGTAGAGCCTGTTCTGATCGACTACAAAATCGCTTACGAAGCCTACAGAGTGCAGACGAAAGAGCGGTAAAATGTCTTTGGCCGGCAATGCAGAGATCAACAACATCAATCCAAGAACTGCTTTGTACATAGGTACCTCTAAAAATAGTGCATATTAAAAAAAACAAGATGCAGAAGGAGAACTACTCCTTGTCTGCATCGAGCTCTTGTTGTATGGCATTGATCTTCATCCGAACATCTTCAATTTGTTCGGGTTCGGCATCGTGTGAAGGCAGCCACATCACCTGAAGTTCATGGTTCGGGTAGAGGCCGTAAAGTGTTTCAATGTTTTCATTCATCTCTTCAAGTGTCAGGCAGTTAAAGACTTTTCCTGTGAGGTTGTTAATTACCTCTAAAAACCAGCCGTTATCGGTTTCATTGGGTTTGATTTCTACCGTTATAAGCAGGGTCTCTTCTTTATCGCTCATTCTTAGCCTTGATATGTTTTTAGAAGTGTATCCTTATTCAACCCAAATTTTGACATAGAAAAAAAGTA
>DAOWOG010000370.1 GCA_030642185.1 Helicobacteraceae bacterium
AAAACTGAGCAAAAACCGCTTGATGCAGCGCAGAAAAAAGTACTCGCTGTTCTTTTCGGACTGATTATACTATTGCTGATAAATGCACCTATTAAGCCGTATTGGAGCGGATTGGGGCTTAGTGAAGCAGGGATTTTGCTTACAAGCGGATTGTTGCTGTTTGCGCCCCCGTTTAATATTTTGAATTGGGATGAAGACAAAGCAAAGATTCCGTATCGCATTATGTTTCTGTTCGGTGCCGGTTTCTCTATCGCCAAAGCGTTTTCGGGAACCGGTTTGGCAGATCAGGTGGCTTCCTACTTGGTTGATATGACAACACTGGCACCGCTGCTTTTACTACTCGCTGTTGCTGCAATGGTGACATTTACAACAGAGATAACGTCCAATACCGCACTGATATCAATCATGCTGCCGATCATCTACTCGGTAGCAGAGCAAAGCGGTATCAATACAACACTTTTTATGATGGTGGCGACCATTTGTGCAAGTTATGCATTTATGCTTCCTATTGCGACACCGCCCAATGCCATTGCGATGAGCAGCGGGGTTGTCAATGTAAAAACAATGGCAACCTACGGGCTGCTTTTTAATATTGTAGGGATTATTCTGATCGTCATCGCAGCTGAAGTGTTCTGGAAGGGTGTCTTGTAGTTAAGATTAAGTTAATGTAAATTTTGCATAGATAGGGTTGTGATCTGAAAATTTTCCGGTATTGATGGCTGTTGCGTCTATAAGTTTCAATCCTCTGTAAAAGATATGATCAAGATGCTGAAAATTGATTTTCTTGATATGCTGCTCATCTTTCATTTCCGCTTTTTGCAAAGAGAGTTCACTGCAAAAACGTTCCAGATGCCAGTGCCGTTTTCTGTTCCAGTTATTAAAATCACCTGCAAGTATCATAGGGCCTTTATAGGTTCCAAGTTCATGTTTGAGGCGGTGAAGCTCATGTATAAAGGTTGTCAGCGGTACGAAGTTGATCGCATGCACATTGACAACAAGCAACTGCTTTGCATTGGGGAGCTTATGCGTGGTAATGAGCAGACTTTTATGAGTTGCAATACCTGCGGCCTCTCTGTTTAGCGTCAGTAAAGGAGTGATTTTTTCAAATGAAGTTCTTCCCATCGTCATGACACCGTAGAGAAACTTTTTGGTCTGTATATTGGCTGAAAAAGCAAAAGAGTAACCCTTAACATTAAAAGGGTGTTGCAATGAGGTCTTAATCTCTTGAAAGAGCAGCAGGTTACTTGGATAGTGATGCAAAAGCTGATGCATCATTGCTTCAAATGAACTCTTTAGATTCTCTTTATGGATGTTCCAGCAGAAAATCCCAAACTCATTTTCCAGCAGATGGCCCTGATGTGCCAGTGTCTGGAGTGATGCAGTCGGTTTTAGCATTTATTCTCTTTTTGATTTATTCAGTAGACTCAAAAAATCCTTGAGGACCAACACCAGACAAAAGAGCCAGAGTACATTTAAAATCCAGTTGTTTTGCAGTCCCTGCCAGTAGAGCAGGGGTAACCCTATGAGGATAGGCCATTTGAGGAAATAAAAAAATAAAATTCCGCTGCCATAAAGGTCTTTCATAGCTATATACTAACCAATATTTGTTAAAATGACGGCAAAAAAATGGAGTTTCGTTATGATTGTTCATATTGTTATGTTTACATTTAAAGAAGAAAACAGAACTGAAAATATTCAAAAAACAAAGGAGATGCTTGAGGCATTGGTCGAAAAAATCGAACCGCTTAATAGTATGGAGGTGGGAATTGACTTCAATGGATCAGAACGTGCGATGAATCTCTCTTTGATCTCAACATTTGACACGAAAGAAGGGCTGAAAGAGTATGCTGTGCATCCGGCTCATCTGGAAGTGGTTTCATTTATCAAAGAAGTGACGACTGCAAGTAAAGTGGTCGACTACGAGAAATAAATATTTCTCGTAAAGTCAGGGAAGAAATAACTTAAACCGTAACGTCATCCATTTCGATCATTACTTCGATACTGCGCTCAAATCCGCCCATGTTCGTCATGGCTTTGAGTTTTGGACCTTTAAATCCGAATCCTTTGCTGATCATCGCTTTTTTGACACTGATATCGCGGTTAAACACTTTTTGCCAGCTCACGGTATCGGCCCACATGTCAAATTCAATCTCTTTAGGATCAAAGTCGTCTATTGTTCCATAGGTGGTACAGACCCCTTTTTCCACTTTAATCACAACCGGAGTAAGATCTTCTCGATCACTGATAGAGTATTTGAAAACTGAATTGAAACGTTTTAGTTTTTTGGCAATAATAGGATCATTATTCCATGCTGATGTATAGGCTTCTGCCCATTCCGGTGTAATTAACTGCATGATTTTTCCTTGAGGTAAATATATAATCAGTATATTTATAAATAAATTAAGACCATCTTTAACCATGCGGTGAATATCACAATCAAGATATTTGACAATCTTTCTGTATATGAATGTAACAATGATAGGAGTCTGTCGGATTAGTGCTCAATCGGCTACAAATTCCATCTTTTTGCCATCTTTTTTAGATATTTTCGTTAAATAGCGGAGCTATTCGCCT
>DAOWOG010000214.1 GCA_030642185.1 Helicobacteraceae bacterium
TCATCAGTCCCTCAAGCGGTGTCATCCCCATCGAGGTATCAATACTTTTTCCTTTTTGGATTGCAGCGGCACTTGCACCGTTTCCAAGATGCAAAGTGATAAGATTCAGTTGATTCAGAGGACGTTTCAAAAAGAGAG
Source organism: Helicobacteraceae bacterium (assembly GCA_030642185.1). Lineage (GTDB taxonomy): Bacteria > Campylobacterota > Campylobacteria > Campylobacterales > Sulfurimonadaceae > 4484-230. The sequence continues at coordinate 139 of DAOWOG010000214.1, forward strand.
CAGTAGCTTTTGCAACAAAATGATGCGATGTTCCATGAAAGCCGTAACGGCGGATATTCTCCTGCTCGTAAAGTTCATAAGGGAGTGCATAAAGATAAGCGTGCTGAGGCATACTTTGATGAAATGCCGTATCAAATACAGCCACCTGCTTAACGTTTGATGCAAGCTTCATTGCAATGTTAATTCCTAAAAGATTGGCAGGATTATGCAGTGGTGCCAATGGGATAAGCATTTCTACTTCTCTTTTGACTTCTTCATCAATGACAACCGGAATATTAAAGGATTCGCCACCATGTACAACACGGTGGCCGACTCCGTCAAGTGTATTAAAATCATCAATGATCTTCAACGTGCGAAGTGTCTGCTCCATCAGATCAAAACCTGCCTTATGATCAGGAATATAAAGCGACTTCTCAACACTTTCTTCTATAGATTCACCAAAATCGATACGGATATTTCCTTTTTCTTCTCCGATTTTCTCTATCAGCCCCGATGCTAATACCCTGTTTTTTTGCATCTCAAAAAATTTGAATTTTATAGAGGAACTGCCTGAATTGAGGACTAAAATTTTCATAATTTGTCACTGTTTTGGGCCTGGATTGCCGTAATGGCAACCGTATTGACGATGTCTGCCACCAGTGCACCCCGGCTAAGATCATTAATCGGTTTGTTCAACCCCTGCAATACCGGTCCGATTGCAATAGCACCTGAAGACCGCTGAACGGCTTTGTAGGTGTTGTTTCCGGTATTTAAGTCCGGGAATATAAAAAGTGTTGCTCTACCGGCAACACTGCTGTTCGGAAGTTTTTGCCTGGCGACATCAGGATCAATCGCCGCATCGTATTGAATCGGGCCTTCAATCAGCAGATCAGGCCGTTTCTCCCTGGCGATACGTGTCGCTTCGCGCACCTTTTCAACATCTTCACCCTGACCCGATGTACCGGTAGAATATGAAAGCATTGCAATTCTTGGTTCAATGCCAAATGCTATAGCCGTATCGGCTGATGATATCGCTATCTCGGCCAGCTGTGCAGCATCAGGGTCAAGATTGATAGCACAGTCCGCATAGACAAGAACCCGTGTATCCATGCACATAAAGAAAAGACTTGAAACAATGGAGCTTTCAGGCTTGGTTTTAATGATTTGAAGTGCCGGCCGGATCGTATCGCCTGTCGTGTGTACGGCACCGGAGACCATTCCGTCCGCCATTCCCGTATAGACCATCATGGTTGCAAAATAGGTTACGTGTGTCATGGCATCCTGCGCAGCATCAAACTGCAGTCCTTTGGATTGGCGCAGTTCAAAAAATGTCTGAACAAAATTCGCCATCAATTCAGATGATGTCTCAGGATCAATAATTTCTGCACGACTGATATCAAGCCCCATCATTGAACTTCTATGCTGTATCGTTTCAGGATGGCCAAGCAAAATAATATCAGCCACATCACGGCGAAGTAAAATCTCGGCCGCCTGCAGTATCCGATCATCATTGCTTTCAGGCAGAACAATCCTTTTTCGTTCACTGCGTGCTTTTTCAAAAAGCATAAACTCAAACATCGATGGCGTAACAATGTCTGAAGCCGAAGCAGAATCAATCCTCGCTTCAATCTGTTCCGCATCGACATGGGCAGAAAAAAGTCCCATTGCCAAAGCAATTTTACGATCACTGTGAGGACGTATTTTTGAAGGGACGGCATTGACCTGCATAGCCGCCGTATAGGTATCGCCGGAAAAACTCAAAATAGGCACAGGAAATACGTTCAATCCCTCAAGAAGCTGCATCATAGCGGCATTAGGCACAATCCCTCCGGTAAGCAGTATACCTGCAACATGCGGGTAGTTACGGGAGTAGACTGCTGCCAATGTTCCGATAATAATATCGGTACGATCACCGGGAACGATGATTAAATCACCCTCTTCTATATAGGTCAGATAGTTTTCTACCGTCATTGCCGCCACCCTGCTCTGCTGAACAACACGGTTAAGGTCCTTTTTACTTCCAAAAATATGTACACAACCCAGTTTGCGCATAACATCCGCTACGCTCGGTTTATCAAGTTCACTGTTTTCAGGCAGCATATACGTCGGTACATTTTTATTTGAACGCGCCGTTATTTTCTTTTTAAGCTTCTCTAAAACATTTTGATCAAGTCTATTGACAAACGTTGCAAAGTGCACGGTTCCTTCGTTTTTTATATTCCTCTCTTCAATACGTATCTCTTCAAAAAGTTCTTTCGCCTTTTTGTTTCTTCCATTAAGAACACTGATAAACGGTGCTCTGAAATTTTTAGCGAGAATAAGATTAACATCTATATCCATTGTCGTATTGAATACGGTTCGGTTCAATCCTTCACATAAAACAAAATCATACTGCTCTTCCAGGTTTTTAAATTTACCGATCAAAAATTCAATTCCCTCTTTAAATCTGTTTTCTGCGACCATCGTTTCCACTTCATCAACGCTCAATCCATAGGTCTGATCATACATCATGTCCAGGGAAAAATGTTCCAGCATAAATACGATATCTTCATCTTTTTTTTGATCACGCTCAATAACCGGACGGAAAAATGCAACTTTTCCGAGCCTGCGTTTAAGCAGCTCCATCATTCCTACCGTGACGAAAAGGCTTCCGGCCATCGGTTCAAGTGATGCGATATAAAGACTTTTTGTCTGCATCCGTTTCCTTATTATGGAAATTTTTTGACATTATAACAATAACAGTTCAGTTTTAAGCGGTGGTATCACGCCACACTGTTGAGGTGAGCGACCTGCTGCAGTTTTTTATACGTCTTATCGTTCTCTATAGGCGTTTTAGTGTATTGAAGGATATTGACAAGCGTATCATACGAGGCCAGGTCGATCACTCTGCCGGAGAGGGCCCTTGAGCTTAGGTAGTGGATCAACTCATCTTCATACATTTCAGGAAAAGCAATTTTTAGATTATGCAGGCTGCGTGCCGCTTTGTCAGGATTGTATTCAAAAAGAGCCGCTGTTTTTTGTTCGGCAACCTCACGATCAAGCCCGTGTTCGATTAAAATATTCCGTACACTCTTGAGAAACAGATAATCAAGCTGGCTGACATCGGTACTGGTACGTGTATTATCGTTTAACGGCAGGGCAGTGACAAGATTTCCAAGCAAGAGTACGGTTCCGATAAAAAACGTTCTTTTGTTCATAAACACCCTCCATCTTAAGGGCACTTTTGAAAAAATCGAGTGTCCATAAAAACAATTATAGAATGATTCGAAAACTGTTGGGTAAACCAATGACTAATTTGGTAAAATTCCGCTATCTGAACTAAAGAAACAAAATGACTTATCAATTAAAAGAGCCGTATATCGAACTTTATAAACTTATCAAGGTGTTGGATCTTGTCGACAGCGGAGGTGAAGCAAAACAGCTCATCCAAAATAAATTTGTACTGCGAAACGGTGAAGTTGAAACGCGTAAACGTGCAAAGATCACAGCGGGAGAGATTATCACAATCGGTGACACCACGATTGAAGTAACGTATGGAACTGCCGAAGCCTTACTCAAAGCCGTTGCAGAATAAAAAAATCTAACACTATTTCAGGAACATAATGATGATACGAACAATGACACAACTTTTGGACTCCGCTTCTAAAGAGGAGATTCTTGCGGCACTGGATGCGGCATTAAGCAACGCTAACGAGTCTCCATTCTGGGCCAAGCGCGTTATTCCATTCAGTGAGGCCGTTTTATCCGTTCTCATACCATTACGGGATCAGAA
>DAOWOG010000145.1 GCA_030642185.1 Helicobacteraceae bacterium
CTGAAATGAAGCAAAACAGTCTCTATCAAAATGCTTTCTTTTCAAGAACACTGAAATCGCTTTTTGGATATATCCCCAAGTATGACCTCTTTTTTAAAAACGGTCTGTACTATCTGCATATGGAAGATAAGACCTTTGCTTTAAAAAAGAGTGAGTTAAGACTCTTTTTCTTTGAAAAACAGAGCCCGGAAGTAAGCTTTGGCACATCATCAAAACGCCTACATACCAATGACTTTTTTCATTTCAATATACATGTAAAAAAAGCAGGCTATTTGAATCTGCTGCAGGTGGATGAAGAGGGCAGGGTTATCGTGCATATTGATAATCTTGCTGTCAATGCCAATGAGAAGTCAACCTATCCGGATTTACAACGCTATGACGGCTTACAGGCAGGCATCGTCAATAATACTGATCAAATCATTGAGCAATATATGACAGTGTTATGTGAGAATAGGATTGATTTTAGCCTTTTTGAGCATGCCTCACAGTCGTTCAATGAAAATGATGAAGCGATGCGCTATCCTGAATTGAACAAAATGATCAGTGAATGTTTTTATGCTTCGAGTGTGGTGAAAACTTTCAAATAGAATAAAATGCTATGATGTCTGAATAACTTAACTTATGAAAGCATGCCAATAGCCTTACTTCTTCTTGTGGAAGATGACACTACTTTAGATATTTAGGGGACATAATACCTATTTCACTCGCTACAAGAGATAGATACAAATAGAATATCTGCAAGACTCAGAGCACTGATGCTTCATAAATACAGAAAACTATTTAAGTTCCCCAGATATGGAAGTTGGCAGTACCTGAACAACATAAATCAATGAAAACCACCTACACGAAAGAACTGCCTAAAATTATTTATGCAGCTGAAAAGCATGCGGTTTGCTGATAATATAGACACCATAAATAAAAACACCAAATACTGCCAATAATCCCATAGCTCCAATTATTTCATTCATTGTTCTTCCTCCATTTCATTTATCAAAATATCAATACTTTTTCTCATTCCTTTCATCCTGTGCAAGATGACAAGAGCAATTATTATCCCTAATATACCTATTGATGAATACAATATAACCAATTTACCGATAATAACTTGATAAAGTACAGTAAAACTACCCGTTAAAATAGTCATAAAAAAGATAAACATATTTTTATGATCATCTCTTGGATATTCCGGGGACATAATACCTATTTCACTCGCTATGATGAATAGACCCAAGTAGAAGATATGCAAAAATCGGAGCACTGATGTTTTCCATAAATTTGAGGCGCATTGGAAATATCACGCATTTTAAAATTTTTTTATTCTACCAATACTTTAAAAAGTGAAAACATCTCCAATAAATCATTATGTAAAACATCATAAGCTATCGGTTTCGGTTCTTCTTCCGTGAGATAGACAGCTTCATCTTGCACTCAAGATAATATGAAAGTGCCGTACCGCCAACAAAATAGAGTTCTTCAGTTTCAAAAAGATCAAGGCTTTTTAGAATATTCAGTGCTTTGAGGACATTAGCCGTCATGAAAGCATCTTGCTGATCTTCAGATACGCCTGGTTTCTATCCCATCTGCCACTTAAAGGGACATGCATACCTTTGATATCGACAAAGCCTCTTTGATAATCCTCTTTAAACATTTGAATCAGCTCGGATCGCACACGGCCTATGCCAAATTGTTTTATAAGTATTATTATATCAGCTGCGTCCATTGCCGAGAGATAGTTCCTTATAATAGCTTTGACACTTTGCCTGCTTGAAGTGTGCCCGGAACTCCAAAAGGCATTAAAGCTATACATCTCAGGATCAAAAAGTATCTCTTCTTCACTATCAGGAACCTCATAGACTGCATGACCCTTTTTGTGCAGTCTCTTGTAAAAAAGGCCATTTGCACTTTTTCCGATCAGCTTTCCATTGAAACGTTCAATATTTTTTCGTATAACGGCAGGACGAATCTCTCCAGAAAAAATATTATATGCATACTCTTTCCCATAACGTAATGATCTGATTCTGTCTTGCATAATCTGAGTGTGAGAGATGTTTTGCATAATAAATTTTATCAAAACATGTCACATTTGTCATCACACAAATTTAAATTCGGGTTGCACTTTAGGGGTATAAAACAAAATCTTGATTTCCATATATAATCAATTTTTTGAGCTATTTTATATGATTATTTCTCGATTTACAGTTTTATTACTCATATCATGGGCATTATTTGCTATAATTATGGATATCAAGAAATATTAAGAGGTTTTATTATGGCAAAACGTATTGTAGCGACGAAAACACCGAGTTTTGACGATCTGCTGGACGCCAGACTTCTTGGCAGGTTTATCCGTGCGCGACGTACACAGATGGGTGTGGGAATTACAACTGCGGCGATGTTATGTGACGTGTCTGCATCGGCGCTTCAGGGGCTTGAGACCAAAGGCTCCGGACGCCTTGAAACGGCGCTTAAAGTCTGCCGAAAACTCGGTGTCAGACTGCATGTCGAACCCTGGGAAGATGAATAATGGCAAAACATGTACTGAAGATCACCTTTGACAAAATGGATGTCGGGCGTCTGATTTATGATGACAGCGGCGGCCGCTACTCGATCAAATACAGCGAACAGTGGAAAAAAGAGGGCTTCGCTATTTCGCCTCACATTCCGCTGGACAAAAATGCCTCGCCTTTTGCGGTGGACAGATATCTTAAAAACCTGCTTCCGGAAGGTACAGGGCTTGAGACGCTTTCCGTGCATACATCAGTGTCAAAAGGAAACACTTTCAGCCTTATCCGGAAGATCGGGCTGGACGTCTCCGGTGCGATGATGTTCGGCGAGCCGGAGCATTCCGATGAAGCGATTTTCACAGAGGTGACAGAGGAACGGCTGCAGAGCAGGATTGACGAAGAGGGGCTTGATGCCATCGCCGTGTGGGATGGCAAAGTCAGGCTCAGCGTGGCCGGTGTTCAGTCAAAGCTTGCGGTCTATATTGATGATGAAGGGAGGATGGGCTTTGGCGACGGAAGATTGGCGTCGACACATATCTTGAAGTTTGAAAAGCGTTTGGGATCCAATCTCGTCCTCAATGAGCTATACTGCATGCGGCTGGCAAGGAATGCAAAACTCAATGTGGCCGATGTAGAGTTAAGACGCTACGGCGTGCATAACGCCATCCTGGTGAAACGGTTTGACCGATACATCGTGGATGACTCGGTAAAACGTATACATGTGATTGACGGATGCCAACTGGTCAATTTGCCCCCGGAGCACAAATATGAACGAAACTACGGCTCCGCCGAAGCTGTCAGGCATATGCGCGACGGGGTGAGTTTTGAGAAACTTTTTGGTGCGGTGGATGAGAAGATGTTTGGTTCTTCTGTGCAGGCAAGGCTGGTCATGATCGACTGGGCGATCTTTACGCTGCTAATCAGCAATGCGGATGCGCACGGTAAAAACATCTCCTTTCTGCTAGACAAGAAAGGAATCAAGCCGGCACCGTTTTACGATATGCTTTGTGTGGCGATGCACACGAAAATCGACAGTCCTTCCGGAGAGCAGAAGGTCGATCATGATCTGGCTATGGCATTCGGAGATGATTTTGCTATTGAAGAGGTGTCAGGTTTTTCGCTTGTCGAGTTTTCTGAGGCGGTTGGCGAGAAGCGTAAGTTGGTAGCGCAGCGCGCGCTTGATGTGTGTAAAAGAGTGGAAAACGCTCTACCGCTTGAGCTCGACGAGGCACTAAGCAAGACCGAGACGGTGTTTATTGCCAAGCTCAAAACATTGATTCACCGCAGAATAGATGAAGTAAGAGATGCAGCGGAGTATGCACGCAACTACAGGGAATAACATATATTCCGGGGACATAATACCTATTTCACTCGCTACAAGAGATAGATGCAAGTAGAGAATATCTGCAGAAAGAAAGGACATAAGCAAAGCTCACTTCCTCACTTCCCCATTTAGCATCATAGCTAAAGTGTGTGACAGCAACGTCAGGATAGACGATTTTGTCAAGACGGTTCATTATGTCATATTTATGTTACTCTTGCACGCATGAAACACTACTTCACGCTTCTTTCAAATGAACCGGTATTGCGGCGTTTGTCAATCATTCAACTGATCGCCTATTTTGCAGCCTGGTTCAGCAATGTAGCTATTTATACACTGTTGATTGAGCTTGAGGTCAATCCGGGTGTGATCGCTTTGACGGCGGCACTGCATTTTTTACCGGGTGTGCTGCAGGCACCTTTTAGCGGAACGGTGATTGATCGTATTGCTCCCAAACGGTTGATGGCACTCCTGATGATCACCGAAATATTAATGACGCTGCCGTTAATGCTGATTTCCAATCTTTCTGAGCTTTGGTTTCTGTTTATACTGGTGTTTGTACGGATGGGTGCAGCCAGTTTCTATTTTACACTTGAGATGTCGCTTCTTCCGCGTATTTTAAAGGCAGATAAACTTAAGATCGCCAATGAAATTCACTCAGTAATCTGGTCCTTTTCCTACACGTTCGGTATGGCGATCAGCGGATTTGTTGTCTATATGGTCGGGGTTGAAATTGCTTTTTTACTGGATGCACTTCTTTTTGTCATTGCACTTTTTTTATTACTGGGGATTACCTTGCCTGGACCGGTTCAAAACACAGAGCAGGGTTACTGGGCAATGATGCAAGAGAGTATTGTCTATGTGCGGAGAAAGCCTTTGATTATCCATCTGATTTTATTGCACGGCTTTGTCGGTTTTACCGCTTTTGATGCGTTGGTCGCGATGATGGTAGATGTCTATTATGCACCGGTCATCGCGACAGCATTGGGAATCGGTTTGCTGCACTCTTTTCGGGCACTCGGCCTTGTGATCGGTCCGATTGTCCTGGGAAAATGGATGAATAATCGCCGTTTGAGTGCACTTCTGTTTTTTCAGGCACTGTCCATTTTTCTTTGGGCTGCGGTGATGGAGAACTTTTATCTTTCA
>DAOWOG010000064.1 GCA_030642185.1 Helicobacteraceae bacterium
CTGTTTGAATTTTGGTGTCTGAAAGGGCTCGATATCGCCATAAGGATACTTGCCTGTCAGTGCCCAGTAGACAGTTACACCGATGGAGAAGATCTCCGTTGCTTCATTGATCGCCGCACCGGTAAAACGTTCCGGGGCAAGATAGGTCGGTGTACCTGCACGCGAATTTTCAGAAAAGATCTCAACGACCGATCCGAAATCGACCATCTTAAAACGTGTGCCTGCAGAGTCTTTATCGCGATAAACGATGATATTTTCGGGTTTGATATCTCCGTGTACCAGACCCAAATGGAGCAGATGCGCTTCGGCTTTATGTAAAAATTTGGCCAGGTTAATAGCGTTGTCGACGGAGAGGTGTCTATCCTTGAGGAACTCCATGAGATTTTTTCCCTCAACCAGCTCCATCAGGTAGTAGCGTGATGTCCGATCTTCGGGAACCCAGGCATCGCCGAAGGCTTTATGAGAGATCTGCTTGGCATACCATGCTTCATGAACAAACTCGTCTATTGCCTGATTGTCTGTCGACATAGGAAACTTTATAACGACTTCCTGATCTCCTTTGACGGCTTTCCAGATACGTTTGTGTGTCATCATCGGTACGGTTAAACGATAACCGTCAAAGACATCTCCCTTTTTAAGCGTCTCCGGAATCGGCAGCGGTTTATTTCGGATTTCAAACAATTCATCGAGTGCATCTATTTTAAAGATCTGCAGACTGGCATCATCGCGCGCATAATCTTTTTTCCCTTCGGTGACAGCATTGACAATGAGCTTGGCACTGAGCCCCCTGTTGATCTCTTCAGCAAGACTTTTATCATCAATCAGGTTGCTGATGCCGTCACTGCAGAGAATGATGCGGTCATTTTTGGCAATAGGGGTTGTTTTAATGACCGGTTCGACATGTTCATTTAGTCCGCAGGCCTGGGTAAGGACATGTGACAGGTTCTCATCATCCATCGTCTGATCGTCACTTAACTGTTGCAGCTCACCATTGTCATGCTGGAGATAGATACGGGAATCCCCAAGGTTCATTGTATAAAGTGTCGAGCCTTCAACGACAGCAATACATAAGGTTGTCAGGAGTTCGATACTTTCGTACTGGGTCATCGACTCTTTAAAAAGAAGACGGTTAATATGCTGGGTGAAAATAGTAATGGATCGGGGAATATCCCAGGCTTTAGGTCGTGTTTTAAACTGATCAATAATAAACTTGACGGTCTGTCTTGCTGCCGGACCGCCGCGTCTCGCACTGCCGACACCATCACATAAAACAGCAACGAGAACCGAGTCGTTTAAAACGGCAAAGTCACAGGCATCATCACCGTTGACATCGGCTGCTTTGGGGAGAATGAATTGTGAAGATTGAACTTGAAGCATAATTATAGACCTTTGCTATAAGCATTATACGGAGATGGGACTTTAGTCCCGTAGAAAGGCGGAACTAACGTCCCCCTTCCGAGAGATAAAGAGCTTGCTGGAGATTTTAGATACGACCGCCGGCTTTAAAACCCCAGGTTGTTCTCCAACGTGTTTTGACTAAAGAGAGTCCTACGATTGCTACGATAACAACGGCTCCAAAGATCATGAAACCTTCGGTGTATCCGCCAAATTCACCTTTAGACCATCCAAGCGTTTTAATGAGCGCCGTACCGCCAAGACCGCCGGCAGCACCGATAAGACCGGTCATAATTCCAATATCCTTACCAAACCGCTGAGGAACCAGTTGGAACACTGAACCATTTGCCATACCAAGGTTGGCCATGATGAGAAACAGTACAAAGATCGCTGCAAAGAAAGGCAGTTCAACCGTTGCTGTAAGCGCTACAAGCAGTGCAACCATTCCATAGAAAAAATACAGTGCTTTGATCCCGCCGATTTTATCAGCAATTGCACCGCCGACCGGTCTAAGCACTGCTCCGGCAAAAATACATAAAGCACCAAAATATCCGGCAATTACTTTGACATTTCCTTCATCTAAAACATCTAAACCAAACGCGGCCATGTCCACCTGGTACGTGTTCATCAGATAAACTTTCATATATCCGGCAAACCCGACAAACCCACCAAACGAGATAGCATAAAAGAGTGAAAACCACCATGTGTCTTTGTCTTTAAGAAGCTTTCCGTAATCTTTTAACTTTTTAGGGTTGGCTTTGTAAACTGACTCAGGAGCATCTTTAGCGATAAAAGAGTAAGCGATGAGAACGACAATCGCCATGGCAGCACCGACACCAAATACAGCTGACCATCCCCATAGCTCAGCAATTTTAGGTGCAAACAGGAAGTCAATGACTACACCGATATTACCGGCACCTGCAATACCCAGAACAACACCTTGAAGTTTCGGCGGATACCATTGACCGGCTTGCGGAAGGGCTACGGCGAATGATGCCCCGGCAAAACCAAGACCGAGAGCAACGACTAAAAGTGCATTGTAAGTAATGTTGTCACCGATCAGGAATGCGTATAAAAGTGCAGCGATTACAACGGTTTGTGACATCATTGCTGTCATCTTCGCTCCCAGTTTATCAACACCAAATCCTAAAACGATTCTAAGGATGGCCCCTGAAAGAATTGGAAGTGAAAGAAGGGTTGCTTTTTCTCCAGCTGTCATTATGTAACCGCCAAGTGCCAATGCCTCTGCGATCTCTGTGCTCAATGGACCGAGCATAGTCCACACCATAAAACTCATATCGAAATATAGAAAAGCCATAAACAGCGTAGGCGCGTGTCCCTGACCTTTTAAATCTTTAAATCCTGCCATAAAATTTCCTTGATCTATTTTTATTTGTTAATCTGTAGCCGTATTGTAAATGATAATGCTAAGAAAGCATCAAGTTTAGTGATTAAAAAATAGACAATACAATCATATAAAAAATACTTATATCTATAGCGTTATGATTAAAAAATAATCAGCTATTGAGATATTTTGCTTGTGCAGTACTATATAATACGATTAACAATAACAAGCACATCAAAAAATGTGCAAAGGGAAGGCAATGACACAAACCCCTTTAGAAAGTTTTATAGACTATAAAGCCGACACCGGAATGCAGTGCGGGAACTACTCTATCGATATTCCTGAACTGGGCAAAGACGAACAGTACCGTTTTCATTTTGACGCGACTGCCTGTGTGGGATGCCGTTGTTGTGAAGTAGCCTGTAATGAGCAGAATAATAACCCGGCAGACATAAAATGGCGCCGTGTCGGTGAGATGGAGGGCGGTGTTTTTCCTGACGTGCTGCAGATGTTTAACTCTATGAGCTGTAACCACTGTGTCGATCCGGCCTGTTTGATTGGTTGTCCGACAGAGAGCTATATCAAAATCGAAGAGACAGGGATCGTTATCCATGAAGACGATACTTGCATCGGTTGTCAGTACTGTACATGGAACTGCCCTTATGGAGTTCCGACCTACCATGAAGAGCGTCATATCGTCACCAAGTGTCATATGTGTCATGAGCGTTTGGATGAGGGACAATCACCTGCCTGTGTCCAGGCCTGTCCATCGGGTGCAATTATGATCGAGACGGTGAATGTCAAAGAATGGATGGAAAATGAGATGGATGAACAGGGCAATATGCCTTTCCTGCCGGATGCCCGCATTACCAACTCCACTACGCGCTATACCTTGCCGGACAATATGCCGGAACTGCTGCATGAGGCAGATGAACATCATCTGAAACCGGCACACTCTGAACTGCCGCTGGTCTTTATGACAGTGCTGACACAGATCTCGCTCGGTGCATTTTTCGCTTTGATGATGGGACATTTTTTCAGTATATTTGGCCTGAGTTCGCCGAACTGGATCATGGCGGCAGTTGTGATGATGCCTGCGGCGATGGGTCTGCCGTTGTCAGCGCTGCATTTGGGACGTCCTTTCCTTGCGATGACAGCGATGAAAAACTGGAAAACAAGCTGGCTCAGCCGTGAGGCGATAGCCTTGGGTGCCTTTACCGGGATGATGACACTCAACATTGCATTGTACTTTTTTGAGTTTCCGACATTTTTACATGTTCTTTTTGAACTCTTAACCTTTGGTGTTGGTGTCTATGGCATCTATGCCCAGTCGATGATCTATCGTATTAAAGCGCGTCCGGCGTGGGACCGCATTACGACAAACCTGAAGTTCTTTGGTGCAGCCCATGTCGGACTCTTTTTAATGGCACTGGCCGCACTCACTTTAGGTGAAACGGGTGCCGTAGTACCTCTGGTGGCTACCGGAATGATCATGGCAATGGCTCAGGGCTTCTTTACTTATGAAGACCGACGTACACTGAGCAGCATCGAAGAGAACAGCTATGAGCTTAAAAAGAGTGAACGTATCTACAGTGAGTTTTTTGAACGACATGCCAAAGCACGTTGGATCACTTTGGGTGCGGGTGCGATCATATTGCCGCTGCTGGTATTGATAATCGTGAGTGTAGGCGGTACAGTTGCCGCAGTCGCACCGCTTCTTTTCGCGCTGCTCTTGAGTATGGGAAGCGAATTTACAGACCGCTTTTTGTTTTATACGACCGTTGTTCCGCTAAGTATGGCCGGTTCATTTTTCGCTGGCAAACAGCGATAGGGGTCAAAGCCTTGACCACATAAAGGAAACATAATGATAGGAAAATTAAAAGACTTTTTGGGTTTTGATATTAAAGAAGATAAATACAAACTCAGCAGCGACCCTGTTTTTGGCATGATCAGTGATGAGAAGAAACCGGATAAATGGGTCTTTTCTACCTGCGGATACTGCGGAGTGGGATGCGGCCTTTACATCGGGGTAAAAGACGGTAAAGCGGTCTATACCAAAGGAAATCCTGCGCACTCTGTCAATATGGGAACACTTTGTCCAAAAGGTCTGAGCGAACATCAGATGCTGAACTCTCCCGAACGTGTTTTACATCCGCAGATCAGGCAGAACGGCATACTTCAAAATGCTACATGGGATGAGGCATTTTCAAAAGTCAGTGACAGCTTTAAAAAGATAGCCAAAAAGCATGGCCCTCAGGCGGTTGGAATTATCTCTACGGGTCAGATGCTCACCGAAGAGTTTTATACGCTTGGTAAACTGGCGCAGTTAGGACTTGGAACCAATAACTTTGATGGAAATACAACCCTCTGTATGGCATCTGCCGTTATGGGCTATAAACAGTCTCTGGGTTCAGACGGTGCAGTTGGTAGTTATGAAGATTTTGAAGAGGCGAATGTTATCGTACTTATCGGCGCTAACATTGCCGACAATCACCCTATCTTAAAACTGCATATTGCTAAAAACAAGAAGAAGCCGAAGATCATTGTGATCGATCCGCGCCGTTCCAAAACATCACAGATGGCCGACATGTTTATCCCGATCAAGGCGCGTACCGACTTGGCACTGCTGAATGGTCTGGCGTACATTATCATCGAGCAGGGTTGGGAGAACGAAGCTTACATCAAGTCTAAAACCAACGGCTACAAAGAACTGAAAAAACATCTTCAGGACTATCCGCCTCAGGAAGTGGCTAACATTACCGGTATCGATGTTAAAACCCTTTATGAACTTGCACGTCAGTATGCATCGCAGGATGCGGTACTTTCGGCATGGACAATGGGTGTTAACCAGTCCATTATGGGAACAGATACCGTGAGTGCGATCATCAACCTTCACCTCTTAACGGGCCAGATCGGAAAACCGGGTGCAGGACCGTTCAGTATTACCGGACAGTGTAATGCAATGGGAACACGCGAGACCGGCTTTACCTCGTCACTTCCGGGTTACCGAAATTTCGGTGATGCAAAAGCGGCGCAGGAGTATGCAAATATCGTTAATGTCCCTCTAGATATTGTCCCGACGGAACGCGGTTATAAATATGCCGAGATCATCGATGCGATTGATCGCGGCGAGATCAAAGCACTTTGGGTGGTGGCGACCAATCCTCTGGTAAGCTTTGTCAACCAGGAAAAATTGCGTGAGACTTTGGCAAAACTTGATCTTCTGGTTGTTCAGGACGCATTCTTAAGCGATACGGCAGAGATAGCCGATGTTGTCTTTGCCGCGGCGACCTGGGGTGAAAAAGAGGGAACCTATACCAACTCGGAACGCCGTGTCAACCGTGCCAACAAAGCGGTGGAACCGCAGGGGACCGCCAAAAGTGATTTTGATATTTTTGTCGATTTTTCAAAAGAGTTTGAGGGTGTCTCTGATCTTATCTATCCCGAATGGACAAAGCCGGGAGATGCTTTTGATGAGTGGAAACGTGTCAGTGAAGGGCAGTTGTGTGACTACTCCGGCATTACGTATGAACTGTTAGAAGAAGAGGGCGGTATCCAGTGGCCTTGTAATGCAGCAAATCCTAAAGGGACTAAACGTCTTTACGGTGAAGAGATGGATTTTAGAACCGCAGATGCCAAAGCGAAGCTGTTGCCGCTGGAGTGGATTCCGATGAATGAGAAGATCTCGGAATCTTTTCCGGTCATTTTAAATACGGGTCGAACGGTTGAGCAGTGGCACACCCGTACAAAAACAAGAAGCATTGAGATCCTGGATAATTTGGCACCTGAAGCGTGGGTGGAGATTAATCCGGTAGATGCAAGCTATCTTCAAGTGAGAAGCGGTGACAGGATGGCACTTTCGAGTCCGAGAGGCCGTGTGGAAGATGTGGTAGTTAAAGTCACACAGACCGTAGCACCGGGCAATGTCTTTGTTCCATTTCACTTTAATACTCAGCTGGTCAACCAACTGACGCAGAGTGAATTTTGTCCAAAATCAGGCGAGCCGAACTATAAACAAACGGCAATTCAGCTGCACTCTGAAAAAGTTCCCGAGGGGATTAAGCATCATGTTGAAGAGGTCGTCGGTGTGATCGCAC
>DAOWOG010000008.1 GCA_030642185.1 Helicobacteraceae bacterium
ACCATTGAGTACGACAGCCTGTTACAGGATTTCAAAGAAATTCTAAGAAAAAAAGGTGATAAATTCACTAAACAGCGCGGATGTATTCTCGAAGCACTCTATAATTCAAATGAACATCTCTCACCGGAAGCGCTGCACCGTCTGATTCAGGATAACTATCCGGAGCTTAATATCGGCATTGCTACCGTTTACCGTACTCTTTCCATGCTGGAAGATGAAAATATCGTCACATCGCTCTCTTTTGGTGCTCAGGGGAAAAAATATGAACTTGGTCTGAAAAAGCATCATGATCATATGATCTGTACCAAGTGCGGTGCGATCATGGAGTTTGTCGATGAGCAGATCGAAGAACGACAGCATAAAATTGCCGAAGAACTCGGCTTTAAGATGCAGGATCACTCCATGCAGATCTATGGGATCTGTAAAAACTGTCAATAATCATTACTAATACTATCAAAGGAGTGCCGTTTGGCATTTGAAAATCAATATATTCAACAGCGGATCGAAAAAGCAAACCAGTTAAAAGAACTGGGTATCAACCCTTACGCCAACAATTCCGACAGAAACACCACCATAGCAAAATTTATGAACGTCAATTCAGACATTGGCACACTTGAAGATAAGAGAGATGAAAATCGTCACTATATTGTTGCAGGCAGAATAAAACTGTTCCGTTTGATGGGAAAAGCAAGTTTTCTCAAGATTGAAGATGAGAGCGGGCTTTTGCAGATTTATGTCGCACGCGATAATCTGCCGGAAGGTTTTTACAATACGATTTTCAAAAAAAATATTGAAGTCGGCGATATTATTGAAGTCGGAGGCTACCCTTTCGTCACTAACAAGGGTGAACTCACACTTCACGTCAGTGATCTTAAAATCCTGACAAAAGCCATCTCACCGCTTCCGGAAAAATTTCACGGTGTTACCGATAAAGAGATCCGATACCGACAGCGCTATCTTGATCTGATCATGAATGCAGAAGTCCGCAAGACATTTCATACCCGATCCAGAGTGATCAGTCTGACACGCCGTTTCTTTGAAGATAAAGGCTTTTTGGAAGTTGAAACACCGATGATGCATCCGATCGCCGGCGGTGCCAATGCCAAACCTTTTGTGACACTTCATAATGCACTCGGAGTGGAGCGCTATCTTCGCATTGCACCGGAACTTTACCTCAAACGCCTGATCGTCGGCGGTTTTGAAGCTGTATTTGAAATCAACCGCAACTTTAGAAATGAAGGAATGGATGCAACCCATAACCCTGAATTTACATCGATCGAATTTTACTGGGCTTATAAAACCTACAAAGACCTGATCGTTATTACCAAAGAGTATTTCGAATACCTGTTTGACCATCTTGAACTGCCGACCCTATTGCCATATGGCGATCTGGAAGTAGATTTTTCCAAATTTACTGAAATTCCGCTGGTTGAATCACTCAGTGTCATCGGCAATGTTCCGGAAGCCATCGTAAATGACAAAGAGAAAATCATCGCCTACCTTAAAGAGAAGCACATCGATGTCAATGCAAGTATGAATCTGGGACAGCTTCAGGGAGAACTTTTTGACGAATATGTTGAAGGCAAACTGATCAATCCGACTTTTATTACCCACTATCCTGTTGAGATATCACCTCTTGCACGACGAAATGATGAAAACCCCGAGTTGACCGACCGTTTTGAGCTCTTCATTGCCGGACGTGAGATCGCCAATGCTTTTAGCGAGCTGAATGATCCTGTTGATCAGCTTGAGCGCTTTGAGGGCCAGATGCAGGCCAAAGAGTCCGGCGGAGATGACGAAGCACATGAAATGGATGAAGATTTTGTGATTGCACTCAGTTACGGTATGGCACCGACTGCCGGTCAGGGTATCGGAATCGACCGCCTCGTTATGCTGTTGACTAATGAGCATTCCATCCGAGACGTACTTCTGTTCCCGGCCATGAAACCGCAAACACAAGAAACAAAACCTGAGGAAGAGGAATAAAATGAGTTTTTTAAAAGAATTTGACAGTGAAATTTATGATCTATGTGAGAAAGAGGCTATTCGCGAAACAGACCACCTTGAGATGATCGCATCAGAGAACTTCACTCTGCCGGCCGTCATGGAAGCAATGGGTTCTGTTTTTACCAATAAATACGCTGAAGGCTATCCGGGAAAACGCTACTACGGCGGTTGTGAATATGCCGACAGTGTTGAACAGCTTGCCATTGATCGTGCCTGTGAACTTTTCGGATGCAACTTTGCCAATGTACAGCCGCACTCCGGTTCCCAGGCAAACGGTGCAGTTTATGCGGCATTGATCAAAGCGGGCGATAAAATTCTTGGTATGGATCTCAGCCACGGCGGGCACCTTACCCATGGAAGTAAGCCAAGTTTTTCCGGAAAGAACTACAGCAGTTTCACCTATGGTGTTGAACTTGACGGACGTATTAATTATGATCGTGTACTTGACATTGCCAAAATCGTCCAGCCTAAGATCATTGTCTGCGGTGCATCTGCCTATGCCCGTGAAATCGACTTCAAAAAATTTCGTGAAATAGCCGATGAAGTCGGTGCCATTTTATTTGCTGATATCGCACATATTGCCGGTCTTGTTGTAGCAGATTTACATCCAAGTCCATTCCCTTATGCAGATGTCGTCACAACAACGACTCATAAAACCCTTGCCGGTCCTCGCGGCGGTATGATCATGACCAATGACGAAGCTATCGCCAAGAAAATCAATTCTGCTATTTTTCCGGGTCTGCAGGGCGGACCGCTTGTTCACGTCATCGCCGCCAAGGCAGTCGGATTCAAATACAACCTCTCCGGTGAGTGGAAAGAGTATGCTGCACAGGTCATTGCCAATGCCAAAGTGTTGGCTGATGTTCTGATCAAACGCGGTTACGATATTGTCAGCGACGGCACCGATAATCATCTTGTGCTTGTCTCATTTTTAAACAAAGAGTTCAGCGGCAAAGATGCGGATGCGGCACTTGGACGTGCAGGTATTACCGTCAACAAAAACACCGTCCCGGGTGAAACACGTTCTCCTTTTGTCACTTCCGGTATCCGTATCGGCTCACCTGCTCTGACTTCACGCGGTATGAAAGAGAAAGAGTTCGATCTGATTGCCAATCGTATTGCAGATGTATTGGACAGTATCGAAGATGAAGAGAAGCAGCTTAAAATCAAAGAGGAACTGCGTGATCTGGCACAACAGTTTATAATTTATTCACAACCGACCTACTGATCAAACGGTGTTAATGAAAGAAAGCAGCAAAGTATTTCCCATAGGCCTCAACAGAGGCCATTACTGGATAAAACGTGACTATATTGTCAAAGAGATCACCTTTAATAATCGAACATTTTTTTCAAAATACGAGCGTATCGATGCACCTTTGAATGATGAATTGATTCATCTGCATACTCAACATAAAATCACACTGGCACATTCGCCGATATTACCGAATGAGATGGTCAAAAATATTGTGATCGATTATAACGGCAGTGAAAAAGAACGGTTTCTCCACTATGCCATGCAGGTATTTATCGACCTTCAAATCGAAAATTGGGCCTTCTTTGACTCAAAAACAGCCGGACACCTTCATATTTACCTTCAGTATGCACCAATGGCTTTACAAGATGCGGTCCAACTGGGTAAAATTATCTCAAATAAACTGGAACAAAAAATGATGAAACATTGGCGAATTTATCCCAATGACAATCTTCCCGAAGATTATAATATTTTAAATCTCCCATATCTATACCAAGTAACAGACAAAGGACTATCAAATGGATGAAAACCAGGAACTCAACGACATCATCTTAAACAAAAGTGACAGCAAAAGCAATAACAATAAAATTTTGTTGGCAATTGCAACACTTTCAATTCTCCTGATCATTGTTGTCGTTACGATGAATCAGATCAACAATCCGGGCACAGGAAATCTTCCCAAGGCAGCGCTTCCTTCTGAAAAACCTGATCTGATCAATGTTGAAAAAGATGATCCGCTCTTTGAACCGGTCACTGTGATTGAAGAAGAGATATCCGAAAAAGACGCTGTAGCAAAAAGTGATCTTGATCAGGTTGTCAAACAAATCAAACAGAAGTCAAAACCTGCATATGCTGAACCTGATATCGCTGAAGCGCCTATGGAGGTGATTTTGCATCGAGATGGTGATGAACTGCGTATTGAAGTGGACCAGATGGAACAGGTACCGAGAATCGAAAAGCCTGTCAAGGTAAAAACAGCACCAAAAAGCAAAGCTGTCAAGCCGAAAAAGGTTTCGAAAAAGGCCGTTGTCTCCGGCAGTATGTACATTCAAGTCGGTTCATTCAGCAAATACACACCCAATAAAAAATTTCTTCGCACTATTACCGATAATGGCTATACATACTCCTATCATCGGGTTGTGCGTAACGGTAAAATCATCAATAAAGTACTCATCGGTCCATTTGCAAATCGTGCAGAAGCTAAAACGGCCCTGGTAAAAGTCCGTAAAAATATTGAACCTACTGCATTCATACTCTCCAGCCTCAAATAACGAGGCTGCTCTTTAAGAAAGGTTACCTTGATTCACCATTCACAATTTATACTCGATCAGTTTGCTCCGATTGCTGTCTATCAAAAAATCAAGTCCTATTTTGATGATGAAATAACCTTTCTGTTTGAAAGTGCCGGCAATACCGAAGGAAACTACAGCATCATTATTATTGGGGCACGTGAACGTCTTCAATACAAAGATAACAGTACCTTTTATACCGATGCCGATGCCGTTACAAGCCGGCTTGAGACATCTCCTTTTGAATTTTTAAAAAAGTATTATGAAGAGATAGATACAACTCCCTATAAAGAGGCCTGTAAACAACTGAATGTGGGCTATGTAGATGGCTTTATCGGCTACATCGGCTATGATATGGTCAAAGTATTTGAGCCGGTTTTGGCAGATTTTATGGACGGTCTTGAAGATACGATGAAAACACCGGACATGGATCTCATACTGCCTAAAATGCTGGCTGTCTATTCACATAAAAATCATCAGATCACGCTGATCAGTACTCAAGATGCCATGGTCAAAGAGTTTGACAATCTTGAAACATCACTCAAAGGCTCCTACCGCTATACGCCGATCAAACCGATGGAAGATGATAAAGGCGGCTCCTTCTCTTTCAGCAAAGATCATTTTTTCAAGATGGTTGCACAGTCAAAAGAGATGATCAAAAGCGGTGACGTCTTTCAAATTTTGATGACAAATCGCTATACCCGAAATGCCCATGTCGATCCATTTAGCTTTTACAGGATACTTCGTACCAAAAACCCCTCTCCCTATATGTTTTTGATGGAGTACGAAGATTTCAGCATTGTCGGAAGTTCTCCGGAAGTGATGGTACGTTTAAATGATGGCGAACTTCTGCTGCGCCCGATTGCCGGTACCCGTAAACGGGGTGCCACCAAAGAACGGGACAAAGAGCTGGAGGAAGAACTCCTGTCAGATCCGAAAGAGCTGGCCGAGCACCTGATGCTGATCGATCTTGGACGCAATGATGTCGGACGTGTGGCCAAACCGTCAACGGTAAAAGTAGAAGATATGATGCATATCGAACGCTATTCGCATGTCATGCATATCGTTACCGATGTCGTTGCTGAACTTCAAGATGATAAAGACATGTTCGATCTTTTTGCTGCAACCTTTACGGCCGGAACCATGACCGGCGCTCCTAAAATACGTGCGATGGAGCTCATAGCAGAGTATGA
Organism: Helicobacteraceae bacterium; assembly: GCA_030642185.1. Lineage (GTDB taxonomy): Bacteria > Campylobacterota > Campylobacteria > Campylobacterales > Sulfurimonadaceae > 4484-230. Next base: position 5,742 of record DAOWOG010000008.1, read on the forward strand.
AGGCCTCAAACGCGGTTTCTACAGTGGCGCTATCGGTTATTTCGGTTTTGACGGCAATATGGACAGTGCGATCACGATCCGTACGTCATTGGTAATGCCGGACAAAGTCATCCTGCAGGCCGGAGCAGGTATCGTCGCTGATTCCATCGATGAACTTGAATACCTTGAGGTCCATAATAAGCTCGGGGCACTCATGAGCGCACTCGATGACCTCAATTCATGAAACTCTTTGCTATTTTCGGTGATCCGGTAGAGCATTCCCGATCTCCATTAATGCATAATCATGTTTTCAGACAGCTAGGCTTTGACGGCTGCTATACACGTATTCATCTTCAAGACGGAGAGAAGCTCAAAGAGACCTTTTTCAATCTGAATCTCAGCGGTGCCAATGTCACTGTACCGCATAAAGAAGCAGCTTTTAAAGCCTGTGATGAAGTACGCGGGTTTGCAAAAAAGATCGGTGTTGTCAACACACTGATAAATGAAAACGGCCGATTGATAGGCTACAACACAGATGCCGATGGATTTCTCTATGCCATTAAACCTTTTACAGGTATCAAAACCATTTTACTGCTTGGTGCCGGCGGTACTGCAAAAGCGCTTGCCAATAAATTTATAGATGAAGGCTTTACGACAACCGTATTGAACCGTTCAGTCAATCGTCTGGAATATTTTAAGGCCCTTGGATTAACCTGTCATAGCTGGGAGGATATGCCTGTAGACTCCTATGACCTGATCGTTAACACGACTTCCGCAGGACTCAAAGATGATCATCTTCCAGCTCCCGAAGCACTCCTCAAACCGCTTTTACAGTCATGCCGTTTCGGAGCCGATGCCATTTACGGAAAAGTCACTCCTTTTTTACAACTCTGCTCCAATCTTGAAATAACCGCCAAAGACGGCTCAGACATGCTTCTCGGACAAGGGGTCCTGGCCAACAGCTATTTTACAAATGGTGAGTTTGATCTTGAGAGTATTGAAGAACCCATGAAAACGAGTTTTAACTTTTAAGTAGACATGTTATACTAAAACCCAAATAATAATATCAAGGATTTGTTTATGAAACATTTTTTAATGGCTTTAAGCCTGGCAGCTGTCACCACTCTCTATGCAGATTACACGATGGTACTTCAATCCGGTGAAGATCATTCACAGACGTTGCAATACAAAGATGATAAACACGCCACAATGAGTATGGGTGAAGGCTCAAAAATGATGCTGATCGGTGAAAAAGCATACATACTCACTACGAAAGATGGTGAAACGACTGTCATGGATATGGATGAGATGCGTGCAATGATGGGCGGTTTGAGTTTCAATGTTCAGGAGAGTGCCCGGCAGAAAAAAGAAGAGATGGATCTCAAAGTCATTAAAAAAGGCAAAAAGCGTACCATTGCCGGTATCAAAGGCCAGGTCTGGACAATAGAGTATAAAGAGGATGGTGAGGTTCAGCGCTCCGATGTTGTCGTCACCAAAGACAAACGTGTTGTCAAGGCGATGAATGCTTTTGCCAAGGTCATCAGCCGTATGGCCATGAATGAAAATGATGATGAATTTTTGGACTGGATGCAGATCAAACCCGGATATGTTATTATTGCCACAATGGAAGAAGAGGACAATTTTGAGTTAAAAGAATTTCATGAAAAGAAAATTCCCTCTTCAGCTTTTGAGCTTCCTAAAAATGCCAAAAAACAGCAAATGCCCAATTTTGGCGAAATGTTTAGAAATGATCAACAGGCGGCCGAACGTCCCAGTCAGCATAGAGAAGTTTCCCCTCCAAAACCTCCAAAACCAAGAGCGCCTCACCGGAAAAAGTTATTGCCGATGAAGGGCTGAATACGCAGGAAAAGGATGAACTCGATCAAGCGATCGATATGTTTAAAAGCCTTTTTTAGACCTTGACCCGGTCTTCAAGAGCCCTTGAGAGTGAGAGTATATCAATATTTTCCAGACTCACGCCCGTAGGCACACCCTGTGCTATACGGGTAAAACGCACATCCATACCCTGAAGTTTATCTTCGACATACAAGATAACGGCATCATTGGCGATCGAAGGTGTCAAAGCAAAAATCACCTCTTCAATACCATCTCCTACCAGTTTCTTCAGGTGAGTCACATTTAGATCAGTCAATGTATCAAGCACAAAGTAACGTCCGTCAAAGAGTCCGTTCTCTTCAATCGTCAAAATATCTTTGGCATTTTCAACAATGCACAAAAGCGTCTGCTTGCGCATTTCATCCGAACAGATACCGCACAACTCATCTTCACTCATGCCCCCGCAGGATTGGCATTTTTTCAGTGATCCAAGTGCATTTTCAATGGCGTGAGCAATTTTGAGCGCACTGAAATTATCTGTCATAACCATATGATAAGCCAAACGGGTAGCGGACTTCTGACCGATCGTAGGCAGTTCCTGCAGTGCATCGACAAGACGGCTGAATTTTTCAAGCGAGTGTTTCATTGACGGATTGTAACTTAGAATTGATTAAATAAAATATGAATTAGGTATAATAAAGATAACAAAGGGCACCTCTAAATTAATGTGGAGCAGTTAATTTCAATGATACGAAAACTTTTTAAAAAGAAAAATCAGAAAAAAGACAGTAAATTAGACGACTTTCTCAATAAATATCATATACCGAGAGAATATTTTTCTGTCAACCGGAAATCTGTCACAAAAGCTATTTTGATCGGTCTTTTCGTTGCGTTGATCCCCATGCCTATGCAGATGGTGGCTGTACTGTTTTTCATCCCCTTCGTCAAATTCAATGTTCCCATCGGTGTTGCGACGGTCTGGATCAGCAATCCTTTCACCATGCCGCCACTCTATTATTTAGAATACATCACCGGCAATTTTCTGCTGATGCGCGAAGGTATCAGTGATATGCAGATGACAATGGAGTGGTTTCAGGAAAATTTGGATGATATATTTATACCGCTTTACGTAGGCGCCTTTTTCTATTCTGTGACTATTTCAGTGCTGGGATATTTTCTCATCAACTGGTGCTGGATCAATTCGGTTAAAAGAGAAAAAGACAGTAAATAGCGCTGTACCTAATCTGACATTCCGTCAATCAACTCTTTAGGTACCAGCATCCATAATCGCAAAGGTGATTTCATTGCCCCTGCTTTTGCTTCAGCCTCTTTTCCGAAACCCCAGAACAGATCTGCCCGCACCTGCCCCTTGATCGCACCGCCGGTATCCTGGGCCAAAGCAAGGTTATGCAGAGACTTATCGCTTAAAGGATGAACAGATTCATAATAAACCGGCATTCCTAATGGAATAAATGATCTATCTACCGCGATAGAATGAAGCGGTGACAACTCGAGACCAAGGCTTCCGGTAGCACCCTGATCACGCGCTGCAAAAAAAACAAAACCCGGGTTATGTTCCAGAACTGTTCTGCGTTCGTCAGGATGATCCTCCAGCCACGTTCGTATACTCTGCAGGGAGATCTTCTCTTTCTCAATATAACCCATCTCTATCATAAACTTCCCGATAGATCGATAAGGGTGGCCATTTTCATTGGCATAGCCTACAAAAATTGTCTCACCGTTGTCCAGTGCCACACGTCCTGAACCTTGAACCTGCAGAAAAAAGCGGTCAATCTCACTCTCAACATAACAGATAACCGGCGCATTGATATCGCGTTCATTGATCTCTTTGCGTGAAGGCATTGAAACTATTTTGCCCTGTTCTATACGACCGCGCAGTTTTTCCCCCCGAAGTTCAGGGCGTATGGATTCAAGTTGAACGTTCAGAAGATCATCCGGAACACCGTAAAGCGGATATCGGTAACGCTCACTCTTTATCAGAGACCCCTGCAGCAGAGGTTCATAATAACCGGTCATCAGTCCAGTCGATTCACCTCCACTTTCATCATAAAGTGCTATCGGAGTAAAGAAATGTTCAAAAAACATTCTGGCATCATCAGCCGACTCTGCCTTTTTACAGACAGGTTGAAGCGACTCAGGAACCCTGTTCTGTTGACACTGATCTTTAAACATCAGGAGGGATTTCGAAAGATCATCCTCTTTCCAATGCTGAATTGAGTCGTATGAAACAGCCATGCCGCTGCTGATGCTATGCGGTGCCAATGTATAGTTTTCTGTTTTGATACTGCATCCGCTGATCAACCATAATATAAATAAAAGATGAAGAAATATTTTCATACCTAGAAATATGCCATTTTTTACCTGTAAATGGTATAATTTCAAAAAAATTTTCAGGATAGTAAACATTGGAAGAACTCAGTTATTATGAAATTTTAGAAGTCACACAAGATGCCGATAAGACGACGATTAAAAAAGCTTATCGAAAAATGGCCAAAAAATATCATCCTGACAGAAATACGGATGATGCAGATGCAGAACACAAATTCAAACTTTGCAATGAAGCCTACCAGGTTTTAGGCGATGATCAGCAGCGTTCTGTTTATGACCGCTATGGCAAAGAGGGACTGCAGCAGGGCGGCGGACGCGGTCAAAGAGGCGGCTTTGAAGATTTTGGCGACATCTTTGAAGAGATGTTTGGCGGAGGCGGACGGCGTCAGCAAAGTCGGGCGGATATGGACAGATATGCGCTCGATCTTGGCGTCGAAATGAAAATCAGCTTTAGAGAAGCCGTATTCGGCTGTGACAAAGAGGTAAAATTCTCCTATAAATCATCCTGTAAATCCTGTAAAGGCACCGGAGCAAAAGACGGCAAGCAAAAACCATGTTCACAATGCGGCGGAAAAGGCCAGGTCTATGTACGTCAGGGTTTCATGACTTTCTCACAGACCTGTCCTGCATGTCACGGCGAAGGGACAATGCCTTCAGAAAAGTGTCCTGACTGCCATGGTCAGGGCTTCACAGAAATCGAAGACAGTGTAACGATCAAAGTCCCGGCAGGTGTGGATTCTGAAAACCGCCTGCGTGTTTCGGGCAAAGGCAATATCGGCAAACGCGGAAATCGCGGTGATCTTTATGTCACCTTCTTCGTTGAAGAGGATGATACCTTTATCCGTGACGGCAACCAGATCTATATCGAAGTTCCGGTATTTTTCACACAGGCAGTCCTTGGAGAGAAACTCTCTATCCCTTCACTGACCGGCGAGCTTGACCTGAAACTCGATGTCGGAACCAAAAACAAGCAGCAGTTTCGTTTTCGCGGCGAAGGTGTTGAAGATGTGCATGGCCATGGAAAAGGTGATCTGATTGCACAGGTTAATCTTGTCTATCCGAAATCACTGAACGATGAGCAAAAAGAGGTGCTCCAAAAACTCCAGGACAGTTTTGGTATCGAATCAAAACCGCATGAAAGTGTGTTTGAATCTGCTTTTGATCAGGTCAAAGGCTGGTTTAAATAACAAAAGATAAAATAATCCTAAATATTTAACCAATATAAAATAAAGGCATATTATGGAACTTAGACAATGCACTACTTTAGCTGAAGTCCGTGAAGAGGTTGATAAACTTGACGATGAGATTGTTGAACTGATCGGTGCGCGTAATGCTTACATCCATCAAGCGGCCAGATTTAAAGATACGATCGACGAGGTCAAAGCACCCGATCGTATTGACAGCGTTATTCAGCACGTTCGTCATAAAGCACTCAAACTGGGTGTCTCTCCCAATATGATGACTGACCTCTACACGCTAATGATCAACGAAATGGTCGAATCAGAGATCGCCGAATTTCGAAATCTGGGCAAGTTTTAAAAACAGCCGTTTTGAATCAGCCTCTCTGCCCTTCCACAAAACGGCTGTAATGCCCGCCGTTTGACAACAGTTCAGCCGGTGTTCCCGACTCGATCACCCTTCCCTCGTTGAGCACGTAGATCAGATCTGCATGCTCGATGGTACTGAGACGGTGTGCAATGATCAGCATTGTCTTGCCTTTAAGGTAGCCTCTGAGCGATTTGAACAGGTCTGTCTCTGTATGAATATCCAACGCAGATGTCGATTCATCCAAAATAATCACATTGGGGTTCGAGACCAGCATACGGGCAATGGCCAGACGCTGACGTTCTCCGCCGGAGAGACGGATGCCCTCTTTACCGATGCGGGTATCAAGACCATCTATCAGTTTTTCGACGACACTTCCAAGCTGTGCCACATGCAATGCTTCATAAAGTTCAGCATCATTGATATCCCGTCCCAGCGTCAGGTTATGGCGCAGTGTGTCGTTAAACATTCTCGGTGTTTGCAAGACCAGAGCGATATGCTCACGCAGCCTGTCCAAACCGATCTCTTTAATAGAAGTACCATCTATTTTGATCTCACCATGCGACGTTGCATAAAGTCCTAAAATAATATGTGCCAATGTCGTCTTTCCGCTGCCGCTTGGCCCAAGAAGCGCTACCGTTTTACCTGCAGGGATCTTCATAGTGATATTATGAAGCACCTCTTTTTCGTTGTAGGAGAAACAGATCTCTTCAAGCTCGATTGTATTGGTCTCTGCATCTTTAAAGGGATCACTGTTATGCGGGTACTCCGGTTCACGTTTAAGCTTCAGCAGTGCATTGAGACGTTCAAGCGCACTGGTGGCATTTTGATACGAGAAGATGATCTGAAGAAGATCCTGCAGCGGCGTCACCATAAACCAGAGGTATCCCATGACGGCAAACATCTCTCCGATAGAGAGAGTGGAGAAAAGTACCATCACCATTGCCGTTGCTCTGAAAAGCTCAAATCCTGAGAGGAAGATAAAGCCGGAGAACTGCCCGGCGGCTTCACTCTTCCAGCCAAAATTGCTTGATGCCTTCTGGATGGAGCGTGCATTGTCGATCATCGATGCGAAGTAACGCTCTTCTTGATTATGAGTTCGTATCTGCACAAACAGATCAAGGGTCTCAGCCAGGGGGTTCTGGAAGTTTTCAATCTCCTGGTTTTCCTTTTTTTTGAGCTTTCGGATACGACGTCCAAGCATCACAGTCAGGGTAACGACCAACGGATTGATCGTAAGAATGATCAATGCCAGCTGCCAGTTTATAAGCAGTAAAACGACAGCGATCCCTATCATAGAGAGCACGGAAACGATAAAACGGCCGATACTCACACCGATGAAAGCATCGACAGTATCAATGTCGGTTACCAGTTTGGAACTGACCCCTCCTCCGCCTAACGCTTCATACTCTGCAACGGATACTTTTTTCAGGTGCAGCAGAATCCGCTCCCTGACAAGAAAGATCACCTTTTTGGAGATCAGTGTAAAAAGACGTGCCTGAAGAACATTCAACATAAAAAATGAAAACCGAAGCGTCAATGTTGTTAAAAGAATAATCAGGATGTAGACATAAGGCTGTGATGGATTAAACAGGGTATCCATCATCCCTGTCAGAAAAGCCGGCTTATCAAGAAGTACCTGATCAATCAGTAAAGGGAAAAGAAGCGGGATAGGCAGACTGATAATGACCGCGAACAGAGCGACCAACTGTCCAAATATTATTTTTTTACGAAAAGGTTTTGTCTCATCTAAAAGAGAACGCCATGTTATTTGTTGCATAACGAGATTATAGGGTAGTCAATGTGTGATTGAGTTAAAAAAATTTCTGCAATGCCTGAGAAGATATTAATTTTTAAGTTATTACTCTGGCAGTTTGGAAACTCATTTAACTTGATTTGTTTTTGCACTTACCGGCGGCAGCG
>DAOWOG010000359.1 GCA_030642185.1 Helicobacteraceae bacterium
ATCCTATCTATACCGTTAGGTCCATCTTTACCACAATAAAAACAATCTGAGTTACTTAAAGTACTGAATTCGGATTGAGTGATACAAATTTCATTTGGAAAATTTTCAGCTGCTCTTTTTTTATAGCTTAAATATTGTGGTTTCGATTTATAATCTAATGTATGTTGTGCCAAAATATATCCTTTTGTCTTTGGTGCATAACGTTTGAACGTACCAATAAACGCCCGCGAGGCGTTTATTGGTGTGCCGTAATTTGTTATGTATTAGCTACTAATTTTGATTAAGCTGTTTTTCTTCAATAGCTCTCATTACTAAAACACCTAACTGTCTTGTAATATGCAAGTTTCCATTTTTATTTTCAATATTAACATCCAGTTCTTTCGCAAGTTCTCTCAGTAAAGGTTTAGTAGGTGAAGCTATTTGTCCATCTTTTGTGTTTTTACACCCCAGGGGTAATATATCCACCTTTTATCACTTTTGAAACCAATGACAATGAACCAGAGCAGTATCAAAAGCCCATTAGACTTTTAAGCTCTGAGAAATCCTCTGCCTTCAACCAAAGACATTGAAAGTAACAACACGGTAACGCTCTTCAAAACAGTCAATAAAGACCAACTGACCCTTTTCATGTTCTATAAATCGCCTTAACACATAAAACGGCACGGTTTCGTAGTAGCCGCATGATGATTCATAATCAAATCTTGCACATGGCGACTGTTGCGTAAAAGCCATTATATCTTTCGGATCCGTACGCATACCAAACGCCACTTTAGCGTGAGGATTAAGTGTCGCAATGAAATCAATGACAGCATCACGATCCATCTCTTCGGGTTGCGTCTCAATGCTTGCCAATGCACCCTCTTCTTGAGCACTTACACTCAGCCAGTTGCTACCCTCTCCCAAAACAGTATCATCGCACACGCCTAAAAACTTTTTCGTGTAAGCAACCGGTTCAAGCAGTTCGTCCACGCCACCTAGGAGAATCTGCTTCTGTTTTTTGAGCTTAAGATCATTTTCTGCCAGTAACAGCGCCATCTGAACCGGAAATCCATGATGGGACAAAAAGAGGTTTTTTCCACTCAGGTTCAGATACTGTGCCACATAAAAACCGGCAGTATTGCTCAACGAGTTAATAAAATCAACGGGACGCGGCGGCTGATGGTCGATGTACTGCTGATCGCGCAGACGGTTGAATACAGACAGGTTACCCTCTCCAGATGACATAAAAAGCGCCGTATCCGACTCAATGTTTTCTGCAATCTGATGCGCACCGAGCATTGAGAGCTGTATATAACGGTCAGTGCGTCGGAACACCCTACCTGTCGCTGTTTTGAGTGCAGCTTTAATATCGGGACGCTCTTCACCTGGTACAGCGTTGTAGCCGCCTATGCGGTGAATATAGATCATAAGCGTCTCTTTTCAATAACAAAAGAGGTATTATTGCCGCCAAAGCCAAAATAGTTGAGCAGATATTTACCACCCTTTACCGGTAAAACCTCATTTAAAGGAGCAGCTCCCAGGGCATCATCCATTTCACTGAAATTTGCGGATGGAGGGATAAAACCGGCATCCACACTTTCCATCATTAAAATCAGTTCGGCACTTCCGCAGCCGCCAAGGGTATGGCCGATATAAGGCTTTAGCGAGAAAAAGGGCGGCAATGTCTCAAATGCGTGCTTCATGCCATTGATCTCTGCCGTATCGTTCAAAGCACTTGCAGTTCCATGTGCTTTAACCGCAGTGATCACTTCCGGCTGTACCGCTGCATGTTGCAGTGCATCTGCAATGACCTCACCAATTCCGACACCATCAGGATTAGCACCGGTCACACTGTGGGTTTCACAATTACTCATACCGCCAAGATAATGCCATGAAGAGTCTTTTACATCGCTTCGGCTTAAAATAACAGCACTGACCGCTTCGCCCTGTACAATTCCGCTGCGCTCCTTATCAAAAGGACGAATTGCATCAGGCGAAAGAAGCTGCATCGATGCAAAACCTTCAAAAGTGACCGGAGCAAACAACTCAAGTCCTACCACCAATGCATAATCCATCAATCCGCCCTCGAGCATGGAAGCGGCGTCCATAACGGCATTGGCACTGGAAGTACAGGCAGTGTTATAGGTAAAATTCAATGTACTCAACCCAAATTCTTTTTGTAAAAAGTCAGCATATACCCCATTACCGACACGTTTACATGCCTGGGTCCCTTCCATAGAGTGATCAAAGTTTCTACCCAAGGGTACTGATAATGAAAGATCATTTGAAGAACAGCCCAGAAAAAGACCGCATCGTGACAGCTCACTGTGACGCAGATCAACACGTTCAAGTGCCGTAGCAACCACCTTTTTAAGATAAGGCAGGGCATGATCCGGATCATCCAAACGGGGATGATCATCAATGCCATAGTAAGGATAAGTCAATTTTTCACCATTGAGTACCATCGATTTGGCAACGGTATTGTAAGTGCCGTTTTGAAGATGCGTCAGGCGTTCATCTTTTGCACCAAGACTGCTCAGTATCTCTCCGCCGAGGATCGTAATGGAGGGTTTCATCATTCCGGCTGGATGTACTCAGCCAAGGCATTGATCGTCGTGACCACACGGCGAAAATCTTTGGTATCCGCCAGACGGATGCCAAACTGGTTCTGC
>DAOWOG010000227.1 GCA_030642185.1 Helicobacteraceae bacterium
GACAACAGTCGTTATTGTCGGTGCAGAGCGGCTTGGACTCTCTACACTGCATCAACTGCGCGGCCGCGTCAGCCGAAACGGTTTAAAAGGCTACTGCTATCTTTTTACACACCAAAGCAAAAGTAAGCGCCTTGATGCATTTGTACGGACCGATAACGGTTTTGATATCGCTGCACTGGATCTGAAATTTCGTCAAAGCGGAGATCTTCTGACCGGCTCTATGCAAAGCGGAAAAAAACTTCAGTGGGTAGATATGGGTGAAGATGTTGAAGTGGTGAGAGAAGTGGTTCAATTGGTAAATGGTTGATTGTTTGCGCCAAAGGCGCATTTAAGGATGAGAATATATCCTTGATTGAGGACTAATAGAGTCCGAACCTTCCGTCATTTCGCTTATAAAGTACGCGTGTTTTGTCCTCATTGTCCAGGAAAATCTCAAACTGTTTGCCGCTCTCTTTTATAGATTCAAGTACATCGGCAATTTCACGCGGTTTATAAAGCTCCAGTTGGACCGGAATAATCTCATCTTCAAGTCCTTCAGAGGCAGACTTGACATCGGCAATGCCGATATTTTCCGCTTTGGCTTCATTGATGCCGACACGGTGGTGATCTACCTCTTTGTCATGCAGACGCCGCAGCGCTTTTTGTGCCCGGTCTATGGCGATATCCATGGCAGCATACAGATCATCATCACGCTGTTTGATCACTACGGTATTTTTTCCGGCAATATTGATGGTCATTTCAATGGTTACGCCGTGCTTGCTCTTCGTGTCCTGTTTGGAGGCAAGAAGGACGACAGAGATAATGTCAAGTCCATATTTGCCGAGTGTATCGACTGAATTGTTCATATACTCTTTTATCGGTTCCGTAAACTCAACCTGGCGTCCTACGAGAGAGATATTCATGATAATTTTCCTTTTTTGGAGATTGAAAAATTATAGCATACTACTTAATGTATCTATTATTAATTTTGTTATAATTGCGCCTAAAACAGATGGGTACTTCCAATAACACATGCAAAATTATCAAGAAAAATTATCAGAACATCTCAAGAAGACGAGTATTGACTCGCTGACAGCTGAAGAACGGACCTTTTTGATCGATCAGGCCGGAACGTTTCGTTTTTCCTATCAGGAGTTAAAACAGTTGGTCGATATGGCGATCGATTTTCGTATGTGGAGTGAGCCTTCGCTTAGGGACCTTTGGCAGGACTTTCCCGATAAAAAATCGGCCTTTAACACCATCCGTGATCATTGGAACCGTCTGAAAGATACCCCGAACAGTTATAGCCGTTTTGATCCGAAAAGCTATCGTGTCGATCATAAATTTACTTTTGTCGAGACTGAAAAAGAGAGCCTTGGACTTGGTATGTGCCCGGTTGCATCTCCTAAAACACGCTGCTGTAACCTGATGACACTCGATGTTGTCGAGAGCTGCGGTTTTGACTGCAGTTACTGCTCAATCCAGTCGTTTTATAACGATAATCAGATCGGCCTGGATACCAATCTGGCTGTAAAACTGGATAAACTGGAACTTGATCCGAACAAAACCTATCATATCGGTACCGGTCAGTCGTCTGATTCACTGCTCTGGGGTAACCGTGGCGGCATTCTGGATGCCCTCTTCAAATTTGCCAAAAATAATCCCAATATCATTCTTGAATTTAAAACAAAATCAGACAATATCGGCTATTTTCTTGAGCATGATGTGCCGAAAAATATCATCTGTACCTGGTCGCTTAATACGCCTACGATAATTGAAAATGAAGAGCATCTGACCGCTTCGCTGGAAAAACGTATAGAGAGTGCCAGAAAAGTCGCAGATATCGGGGTAAAGGTCGGCTTTCATTTTCACCCGATCGTAGAGTATGAAAACTATCTTGAAGAGTATGCCGAAGTTTATAAACAGCTGTTGGAGACTTTTGAGACGGATGAAGTTGTTTTGGTGTCGTTGGGAACATTGACCTTTATCAAACCCGTGATCAAACAGCTTCGCGGCCGTGACTTTAAAAGCAAGATCCTGCAGATGCCGCTGACCGATGCCGGAGGGAAGCAGTCTTATCCTCTGCAGACTAAGCTGACGATGTTCAGGCATGCGTATGAAAACCTGAAACCGTGGCATGATAACGTTTTTTTCTATATGTGTATGGAAGATCACAGTCTCTGGGAGGATGTTTTCGGGTATGCGTATATGACGAATGAGGATTTTGAACGTGCGATGGTCTCATCATATGCCAACAAAACCGGTGTGAAGTATATCTATTGACACAGGTGGCTTTTTTACAGTTTCTGTAATGTCCGACAGTGAAAATTGCCGCAGCACAACCGCTTACCAGATTTTAGAAAAATCGAACGTTATCGCTTTACATTTGTCAATTTTAAATGTGATGATTTCATCATAGGCATCATCGACTTTTATGTATCTGCCGTTTTGAAGTGCATAAATTTTTGCAATGGTATCATCCGGGTTGACGATGATATAGTATTTTACCCCTTCTTTCTCATAGAGCTCGTATTTTAGGTGCTGATCTTTCACGGCAGTGCTTTTTGAAAGGATCTCAAAGATGATTTCCGGTGCTTTTGAGATGTAGGCTTCATTTTGAGGTTGATGGCAGATAACCAGGTTGTCAGGTTGAACAATGGTGTCCTCATCTATCTTCCAGTCTACAGGAAGCAGAGATTGGCACGTTTCGCACTCTCTAAACAACTCCTGTAGCTGCCATGCTATTTTATTACTGATAGATTGATGTTTTATCATCGGGGCGGGCGACATGTTGTATGCAACACCATAGATAAGTTCCCAGTTGTCTTCCCACTCTTTATAGTTTTCGTAAGTATAGTGCGGAAGATACTCCAGTTTCAGTTCGCCCATTTTTATCTCCGTGGTGTTTTGTGCATTATAGCACAATGGCAACCAATCCATTTTCTTTCAAAATTTCCAAAATCTTCTCATCCGAGATATTTTCAATATCAGTTTTGGAGTAGATATCTAAAAGATAGATTTTATTTTCATGTTTTGTAAAGAAAATTACTCTGAATCCTCCACTTTTCCCCGTGGGTATAGAGCTATTGGGCAATCTTATTTTAAAGCAGTTATTTCCCAGAGCTATTGCACTGTTTTCCGGTGTATTCAACTCTTTGGCCAATGCTTCAAGATCATCTAAAAGCAGTCTATACTTTTTTAAAAGCTTTTTGGATGTTCTTAAAAATGTATGTGTTGGTACTTTCTCTATATTCATCTATAAAATCTTGTAAAGAGTTTTCTTTTATATCGCCGTCCATCATCATCTTTACCTCTTTGCAGGATTGGTCAAAATTTTTATAAAACTCTTTTTGTTTCTGCTCTGATATGTAAGATTTTATTGCCTCTACTATAATGTCGGTTCTATTGACGGAATACTCTTTTGTAAACTCATCAATTTCATCTACAAGATATTTGTGCAGCCTAAGACCGACTTGCTGTTTTTCTAATTGCGCAAGACTATGCATGGTTGTTAGTCTCCTCTGCAGTTTGACAATACTATATAATATCTATCTACAAATGTCAAGGGGATGAGCGGTGAAGTAAAATAGGAGGTATTGTTTCATCTCGGAACCCGAAACTTGTTTCGGGCTGACTGCACTTATCACTTACAGTTTCTGCAGCGTTCTTCTATGAAAACTGATCGGTTGATCCAGGCCCAGACCGGCTGCTGTCGTGATAAATACGTCAATGCGTGCAGCGCCTGTGGACTC
>DAOWOG010000180.1 GCA_030642185.1 Helicobacteraceae bacterium
AAAGACCAACAGTTGATGGTTAACTCGATTATCGGTCAGAAACTGAGTGTACGTGAAGTTGAATCAATGGTGAAAGGCTTAAAAGAGAGACCCGTTGCCAAAACAAAAAGCTTGAAAAACGAAAAGAGTTTTGATTTCTCAAACTTAAGTACAAAACTTAATGAATTTGGTTTTAAGACCAGTGTAAAGTCAAATAGAATTACCATTGATTTCACCAGTGAAGAAGATATCACCGCATTCCTCAGCTATTTTCAATAACCTCCCAAATAAATCCCGAAATTTCAGGGGCCGAAACAAATTACACTTTTTAAACGAACTTTAACTATCCTTTCAATTTATAAATAGTATAATCTCGCAACTTTTTAGGAGGTGATATGTTAGATATAAGTCCTATGCTGCTTGGCATAACCTTAATCGTATTTCTTGTCCTTATTGCCGTTCTCAACAGTATGCTTTATAAACCTCTTTTTGCTTTTATGGAAAAACGTGATGCCGACATCAAAAATGATCTTAACCATGTTGGCTCCAATGACGCTGAGATTGATACTCTTAACGCCGAAGCAGAACAGATTGTAAATGAAGCAAAGCTTGAAGCAGCGGCCTTACGGGAAAAAGTAATTTCAGATGCAAAAGACGTTGCGCAAAGTAAACTCGATGTAAAACGTGCTGAATTGGCGAGTGAATATTCTGCGTTCGAAGCGGCTCTTGAAAAAGAACGCGAAGCAGTTAAAAGTTCACTGCTTTCACAAGTGCCGCTATTTAAAGAAGCGGTTAAAGCCAAGTACAGTCAAATATAAGGAGACGCTGTGGATAAAATTCTTATTACGTTGCTGATGGGTACTGTCGCTGTTTTTGCTTCCTCCAATGGTGCTGAAGCCGAAGCCTCGACCGATATCGTTGCACGTACGGTTAACTTCCTCATTTTCGCCGGTATTATCTGGTATCTGTTGGCTGAGCCGGTTAAAAACTATTTTAACGGTCGTTCCAAAGGAATTGCGGATGAACTGGATAAGGTCCAGGTAAAACTTCGTGAGTCAACTGAGGCCAAAGAGAAAGCTGTTCTGCATGTTGAAGAAGCGAAAAAAACAGCTCTTGAGATAAAAGAAGGTGCTGAAAAAGAGAAGAAAGTGTTGCATGACAGAGTAATGGTGCAATGCGATGCTGATCTGGTGAACATAGAAAAACAGAACGTAGATTTGATGGATATGGAACAGCGTAAAGCTATTCGTGGAGTTGTCAATGAAGTTATGGACGATGTGCTTGCTCAGGCCGGTGAGACTCTGGATAAAGAGACAATGGCCCAGATCATCATGAAAAAGGTGGCATAACATGGAAGAGCTGATTGCAAAACGTTACGTTAAAGCATTGAAGTCTATCATGAATCAGGATGCATTAAATGATGCAGCAGATATATTTGCCGCTTTAGCATCGCAGTTTACAAATAGCAAGTTTGTAGAGATCGTTAATAATCCTGATATCGAAAAATCGGTGAAAGAAGAGTTGCTGCTTTCATCGGTAGCTGGTGTCAAAAGTGGTGCTATTGATAATCTGCTCAAACTCTTGGTCGAGAAAAAACGTATTGATGTTATTCCTGCCATGGCAAATGAGCTAAGACTTGAAATGGCACGTATTAGTAACAGTTATCATGGTAAAGTTTTCAGTGACAGTGATATTGATGCGAATACTTTAGAAGGACTGAGTACAGGTCTTGGCAAAAAGGTGGGTGCGTCAGTTGCGTTGAAATTCGTCAAAACAGATTTTGACGGTATCAAAGTAGAGGTTGAAGACCTGGGTATTGAAATTAATTTCTCAAAGACTCGTCTGAATGCACAAGTGGTCGAACATATATTAAAAGCAATTTGATCTTTGAAAGGAGATAAGTAGTGGTAGCAAAAGTACAAGCTGATGAAATCAGTTCAATTATCAAAGAACGTATCGAGAATTTTGAACTGAGTGTAGATATCAATGAAACAGGAAAAATCGTCTCATATGCAGACGGTGTAGCAAATGTTTATGGTCTTAACAATGTTATGGCCGGCGAAATGGTAGAGTTTGAGGATGGCACTCAAGGTCTGGTTCTGAATCTTCAGGAAAGCAGCGTGGGTGTTGTTATCCTTGGCGGCGGTAAAGAACTTCGTGAGGGTATGTCAGTCAAACGTCTGAACAGGCTTTTAAGCGTACCTGTAGGTGACGCACTTCTTGGCCGTGTTGTAAATGCACTGGGTGAACCGGTTGACGGCAAAGGTCCGATCGAAGCGAGTGAAACACGTTTCGTTGAGGAAAAAGCTCCTGGAATTATGGAACGTAAATCGGTTCATGAGCCAATGGCGACCGGTATTAAAGCAATTGATGCATTGGTGCCGATCGGCCGTGGTCAGCGTGAGCTGATTATCGGTGACCGCCAAACAGGTAAAACGACAGTTGCCCTTGACACCATCATTAACCAAAAAGGTAACGGTGTTGTCTGCATTTATGTTGCGATTGGTCAAAAAGAGTCAACGGTTGCCCAGGTTATCCGTCGTCTTGAAGAGCATGGCGCAATGGAGTATACGATCATCGTTACTGCATCCGGTGCGGAAGCGGCTGCACTGCAGTACCTTGCACCATACACAGGTGTCACAATGGGTGAATATTTTCGTGATAATGCACGCCATGGTCTGATCGTTTATGATGATCTATCCAAGCATGCGGTTGCTTACCGTGAAATGTCACTGATCCTTCGTCGTCCTCCGGGCCGTGAAGCATATCCGGGTGATGTTTTTTACCTACACTCTCGTCTTCTTGAGCGTGCAGCAAAACTCAATGACGATGAAGGTGCCGGTTCACTGACTGCTCTTCCTATTATTGAGACACAGGCAGGTGATGTTGCGGCATATATTCCGACAAACGTTATCTCGATTACTGATGGCCAGATCTTTTTGGAAACGGACCTATTCAACTCAGGTATCCGTCCGGCGATTAACGTCGGTCTTTCGGTATCGCGTGTTGGTGGTGCAGCGCAAATTAAAGCAACAAAACAAGTTGCCGGTACACTGCGTCTTGACCTTGCTCAGTATCGTGAACTTCAGGCATTCGCACAGTTTGCGTCTGATCTTGATGAAATAAGCCGTAATCAATTGGAACGCGGTCAACGAATGGTTGAAGTACTTAAACAGCCTCCATTCTCACCATTGGCAGCTGAAAAACAGGCATTGATTATTTTTGCCGGTAATGAAGGTTACCTGGATGATATGGACGCATCAAACGTTGTACGTTTTGAAGCTGAGCTGTATCCGTTTGTTGAAGCATCTTATCCTCAAATTTTCGAAAACATCAGAAGTGCTTTGAAAATTGATGATGAGACAAATGTATTGATGAAAAAAGCAGTCGAAGAGTTTAAAGCTACTTTTGTTGCTGAGTAAGGACCATTATGGCCAACTTAAAAGATATTCAAAGACAGATTAAGAGTGTCTCTAACACGCAAAAGACAACGCGTGCCATGAAACTCGTTTCGACGGCAAAGCTTCGTCGTGCCGAGGAACTGGCAAAGCGCTCTCGTCTTTTTGCTGACAAAACGAATCAGGTGATCCAAGGGATCGCTTCGCAGATCGAATGTTATAAAACAGGCGGAATTGAAAACCGCTGTTTTGAACAGATTGAAAAACCGAAAATGATCGACATTATCTTTGTGACAGCAGACAAAGGACTGTGCGGTGGATTTAATCTACAAACGATTAAGGCTATCAAAAAGCTTATGGCTGAGTTCAAAGAAGATAAAGTCAAAATCCGTCTTCGCGGCATCGGTAAAAAAGGTGTAGAGTTCTTTAAATATAATGAAACTGAATTACTCGATGAAGTCATTGGTTTAAGCTCGGCACCTGACATGGAACGTTCGTCAGCGTTCATCGAAACATCCATCAATGACTTTAAAGATGGAAAAATCGATGGTGTTTATGTCGTGTATAACGGGTATAAAAATATCATTACACAAGAGCTGCACATCAACCGCGTCTTACCGGTTGATATTGAAGATTACGAGTGTGAAGATACGCAAAAATCAATGCTGGAAATCGAAGCGGAAGATCAAGAGAAAATGCTTGATTCGCTGCTGACGAAATATGTTGAATACAACATGTATTATGCACTGATTGATTCGGTTGCAGCAGAACACTCTGCACGTATGCAGGCAATGGATGCAGCAACGAGCAATGCAAAAGAGATGGTTAAAACACTTAACGTGAAATTTAATAAAGCACGTCAGGAAGCAATTACAACAGAACTGATAGAGATTATCAGCGGCGTCGAGTCGATGAAATAAATGGAGGAAATGATGGTTGGTAAAATTATCCAGGTAATGGGACCGGTTGTTGA
>DAOWOG010000206.1 GCA_030642185.1 Helicobacteraceae bacterium
CATGTTCTCTACTGGGTATTTATCATACTGCTGTTTTTGGCCATTATCTATCAATACAGACGTGCAAACAAATATGCCAAAGACAACAAAGCGCTAAAAGATCAATATGCAATGGATCTTGAAAAGCTTGAGGCGGACTTCACGGCCAAAAGCAGATACAAAGATGAATTTCTGGCAAAAATGAGTCATGAGATCAGAACACCGATGCATGCCGTCATGGGATACAGCCATATCCTGCAGGATACCAGCCTTAACCGCAGACAGGACAAGTACCTCAATAAGATCCAAAACTCGGCGAAATTACTACTCAATATTATTAATGATATTTTGGACTTTTCAAAAATTGAAGCCGGTGAACTGAACATCGAAGAGATCGAGTTCAATATCAATACGATGATCGATAACGTTCGTAATATTGTTGTTGAAAAAGCCAATGAAAAAGATCTTGCGCTGACATTTGAGATCGAAAATGATGTTCCTCTGGCCCTGGTAGGTGATTCACTCAGAATGGAGCAGGTTCTGACCAATCTGCTTAACAATGCCATAAAATTCACCAAAGAGGGTGAGGTGACACTCAAAGTATCCACAATCAGGATCGATCAGGAGAAAATTGCCCTGCAGTTTGCCGTATCCGACAGCGGTATCGGTATGACAGATAAGCAGCTGTCAAAACTTTTCACCTCCTTCCAGCAGGCAGAAGCCTCAACCGCACGCGAATTTGGAGGAACAGGGCTTGGTCTGGCTATTTCCAAGCAGCTTGTCGAGATGATGGGCGGCAGTATCGTTGTTCAAAGTACTTTTGGAAAAGGAAGTATATTTACGTTCAATATACAATTCACTTCGCCTCAGATCGTAGAAAAGCGTAAGTACCGCCTCCCTTCAAAAGAACTTATGAACCTTAGTGTCCTGATCATCAGCCATCAGAAGAACATGGCTGAGACACTCAAGCAAAGGCTTTCCTACTTTCACTATTCAAGCAATATCGCACCTTCCGAGGAGGCGGCATTGACATTGTTGGCTAACAAGGCCTATGATCTGATTTTTCTTGATGCCCTGTTTACCTCGTCAAACAGAGCTCATGCGCTGGATAAATACCGTGCAACCAGTGATGCAAGGGTTATACTGGTTGAAAACAAGCAGGACATGATCACTTCATTTTTAAACAATCGCCTGTCTGTCGATGCAACCCTGCTTTCACCATTTACACAGCAGAACACTCTTGATTTACTGGCAAAAGTCAACAGTCATAGTGCTGATATCACGCAGCATAAGCTGACTAAAGCTGATATGCGGCAGCTCAAAGGTGCTAAAATCCTTTTGGCGGAAGACAATGAAATCAATCAGGGGATTATTTTTGGTCTGCTTGAAGGAAGCGGTATCAACATAAAAGTTGCCAACAACGGCAAAGAGGCAGTTGAGTTTTTACAACAGGAACACAACTATGATCTTGTCTTGATGGATATCAGCATGCCGGTAATGGACGGTTATGAAGCATCCAGATTAATACAGGATGATCCGCGTATTGCACATATTCCGATTATCGCTTTAACAGCCAATGCCATGCGCAACGATATGAAAAAAATGTAGGAAGCGGGGATGGAAATGGCCTTAACCAAGCCGCTGGATGTCGAACAATTCTATATGACACTGCTCAATTATATTCACCACGAAACCCAGAAACCCGATGATGATATCGTACTGTTCAGGCCGGACATCAAAGAAGAGCTTAAAAGCTTATTGACACTCAAGAGCCTTAATGCAAGAGATGGACTTGAAATGGCAAAAGGTGATATTACGGTTTATAAGAACATACTTGATATGTTCTCAAAAACCTATTACGATTCGGCAGATGTACTCTCAACCTATCCGCATGAAAAAGAAACATATGAGAAATCAAAAAAACTTCTTATGCAGATCAAAGAACTGACAGAACTTATCGGGGCCTATCCTTTAGCCAGAATCATCGCCCTGCTTGAAGAAAACCTTTTACTCGAAAATGAAAACGAGTACCATAAACTCATTGATAAATATAGAATTGAACTTAGACAGGTACTCTACTCCATTGAATTTATCGTTTAAATCCGGGGTTAAACAATGAGCGGTACAAAGCGAAAGCCCGGGTACTCCTCTTGCCTGTATCTATCACCTTCAAGTTTTGTATAACGAAAAACAGAATCTCTTACCGGGATAACCAGACGTCCATTTGCTTTTAACTGTTTTAGCAGAGCGTCAGGAAAATCCTGTGCCGATGCCGAAACTAGAATAGTATCAAACTTTTTGCCGGGAAAGCCCAATTCTGAGTCGGCTTTTTTGACAACTGCGTTGCTGCAGTTGATCTGTTTTAGATGCTCATTGGCAAACTCCACCAGTGAATCAATACGTTCGAGACCGATTACCTGACTCTTTTTTCCGGCAAGAAAAGCAAGCAGTGCAGTTGTCCAGCCTGAACCTGAACCGATATCCAGTACCTCATCACCCTCTTGAACCTGCAATAGTTCAAGCATGAAAGCCACCGTTGTGGGCTGAGAGATCGTCTGACCATTTCCAATGGGAAGAGGATAGTCACCATAGGTCTCGTCCTGCATCACTTCAGGAACAAAATTGACTCTATCCACCTTTAAAAAAGCCTCAATGATACGTGGAGTCATCAACATACCGCTTGCTTCTATCGAATGCACAAATGCTGCGTTCTCGTTATGTGTCATTTTGCTTACCCCAGCAATGCAGAGAGATAGCCAACAACATTTTCAGAATCACCGCTGGCATCATAACTTGTTCTGTAATCGATCAATCTGCTCTGAAGGCCACTGTTTTTTGCAGCCTGCATCACGGCTTTCACTCCGATCATTCCACAGGCCTGACAGCCCTCATCCATCAGGTTGACATCCATACTCTCTACTGCTTTAAGACATACAGCATCAAGCTTATTGGCAACATCAAGTGAATAAAAATGGCTCAAATCCGTACTGATAACTACAAATGTCTCTTCATCATGCAGCGCCTCCTCAATGATGGGAACCAGTTTTTGATACCCGATATCCCCATACACTATTTCAACGACTTTCACATCATTAAAATAGTGTTTGATGAAAGGAATCTGCGTTTCTGTCGAATGCTCCCTGTGTGCATCCTCCTGAAAACCAAGAACATCATATCGATCAATCAGGTCCCGGCTATAAACGCTGTCTATCGAAAGGTTACCGCATGGAGATTCATAAGTGTCCTGTATCGCTACACTGGCACCGTTGAAAAATACCCTATGACTCGGACCGATCACAACAACTCTTTTAACTGCACTTGTATCGATCAGTCTATACGCACTGTTTGCACTGAAACCGCTGTAGATATAGCCTGCATGCGGAGCAATAATCGCTTTTGGAGTAAAGGGAAGTGCTATCTCCTTATCAAGGGTATCGTTGAAGGTACTTATATACCGCTCTATCTCACCGCAGCTTCCCGGATAAAAACTGCCGGCTACGCTCATCGTTCGATTAGACATGAAAAACTCCTTCTGTAAATGTCATGCTTCTTTTACCTTCTCTACCTGATAATGATAGATCTCGGGATGTTCACTCAGACAGTTCGGACCCAATCCGGCTTTTTGGCACAAATGGGCAAAAAAAAGTTCAAAACTTGTCAGCTCTTCCCACACCTGAGGCAAAAATGTCGCCTGATAATCATACAGTTTCAGGATGACTCCGTCTTCTCCTACACATATTTTCTCTTTTAGGTCTTCGATATCGGAATACTCCATTCTCTGCGGGGGAGTCAACAAAGAGACTTCCAGTTTTATTTTTTTCATCTCGCTTTCACTGAGTGACATAAACCTTGGATCGTCAAAAGCTGCTGATTTGGCATTATGTATAACATCTTCGAGCAGTGTCGTATGTGCTACGATGGAACCTATGCAGCCTCTTAGATTATCATCCTCAGTCAAAGTCACAAACACAGCACCTTTACTACCCAACTCGGGAAACTCTTTTAGTAAAGAAACCTTATCGATGGCATGA
>DAOWOG010000376.1 GCA_030642185.1 Helicobacteraceae bacterium
GAAATGACGTTTGATACGCCACTGAAACATTCCTGTTATCTGTGCAAGGACCTGCAGATCCATACGCTGTGCGTACATATGATATAGCAGCGGCGAAGCATCTCCGCTCTCTACCTCTTCGTAGGCATCATCCGCCAAACGCTCCAACTCATGAAGAGCCTGTTTTGTCGCCTCTTCTTCAACATCCCATCCGGACGAAGCGACGACACCGTAATGTCCCTCTTCATCCGTCGCATAGATCGCCTTTTTATTTTCAGCATAGGTTGAAATATGGTCCTGCGGAACGTTATTTGCTTTCATCAGACAACACTCAAATGCATAAAAGCTGTCGAGAAACGGCCGCTTTCCGGGATATAGCAGAGCAGTTTCTCACCCTTTTTAAGTGTTTTGGAGTGAAACAGCTCTTCTAAGATAATATAGATCGATGCAGAACCGGTATTGCCTTTTGACGGAAGATTCGTGAACCACTTCTCCTGGGGGATATCGCATCCGGCTTCGATCATTCCCGCGTAGACTTTATCACGAAAATAACCGGATGAGTAGTGCGGAAGATAGTGATCAATCTCATCAGGATTAACTTTGCCCGACTCGACGAGTTCCTCTAAAGGCCTGGTCACCGTATACTCGATGATTTTATCATTCAACAGTTTGACATCCTGCTTCACCGAAAAAATTGATTCTTCGAGCCACTGATGCGGTGTATACTCCCGCCACCCTTTCAAACTTCCGTCTTCCTGCTTTTCACAGCCGGCATACATACAGGCATCCAGCTCATTGGCATAGGATTTCTGAAAGATCCAGTCAATTTTCAAAGAGATTCCATCCGCATTGGGGGTATCGCTCATACGGACTGCACCGCCGCCGTCACTGAGCATCCAGCGTAAAAAATCTTTCTCAAAAGCGATCTCGGGATGTTTCTCCAGCTGAGCCACTTTGCTCTGTACCTCATTTTCAAAATTCTGTGCACGCATCACGGAAGAGGCATTCTCAGAACCGGTCGCAACAGCATTGCTGTTTTGTCCGCTGAGTATCGCCATGTAACCATATTTCAACGCCATGGTTCCAGATAGGCAGATCCCCGATGTAGCGATCACTTCGCAAGGAGGAATCCCCAATTCACCATGCACCATCAAGGCATGATTCGGCAGCAGCTGATCGGGCAGTGTTGTCCCGCAAGCCAGCAGTTCGATAGAATTGATATCAAAATCATTTCTATTCAATGATCTGACCGCACCGGCAGCGATCTCTGCGTTGGTATGCGTCGTTTTACCGCTTTGCGGATCAATCGCGTAGTGACGCGTCTTGATTTTATTTGAACGCAAGATCAGCTTTTTTGCACGAGAAGGACGTTCACCGACCTGACCGAGTACGGCTTCTATTTCACTGTTATCTACCGGATCATTCGGTAAAAATGCAGCAATGTCATTAATGTAAACACTGTTTGTCATATATTATCTTCCTGATGGCTGTTCATAATAAGCCACGTTTTGATCAATTTTTTCTTTGCGAAACGGGTATATCAGTTTGCGTATCAGCATATTGAGCGGAACCACGGTGAGGATCAGCGTCAATAAAAACAGCACATAGATGCTAATCACAATTTTACGGCTGAAAGAACCCGGTGCACCCGCCTTTTTGATCAGTTTTCCCCAGATCATAAAACTGCGCGTCGCAATCTTTTCTGTACCGATCAGCTTGCCGTCAACACTCACTGCACCCATATTTCGAAGCAGCGGTTTTGCCTGTTTCTCTTCATCATTCATCAACGCTGTTTTCAGACGTTCGCCGAAACGTGATGTATTTTTTATCTCA
The DNA here is from genome assembly GCA_030642185.1 of Helicobacteraceae bacterium. Taxonomy (GTDB): domain Bacteria; phylum Campylobacterota; class Campylobacteria; order Campylobacterales; family Sulfurimonadaceae; genus 4484-230. The sequence goes on from DAOWOG010000376.1 coordinate 1,813, forward strand.
TCTTCCAAAACACCTGCCGGAGGAAAGAACCAAAATGCGTCTTTTCGACCGGTAAAGAGCCATCGAGGTGTTGTCACAAAGGTAAAAAGTGATCTTCCCTGATCGGTTAATACTACATTGTCGATCAGTTTGGCGTCAACTGCTTTAAGCATCTCTTTCATCTTCTCCTGCGCCATCACCCACATATCGCGGCAGGCGATCAGTGTGACAACCGGCTTGTCTTTAAAGAGCTTTTTCGCCTGTTCGGACTTCAAAAATCCCGTAACAGGAATCGACGGGGAGAGAAACCATGAGGTGTACCCCAAAATGATCAGATCATAATCATCCTGAAGATCAAGCTCTTCTACCGGGCATCCATCAAGGTAAACCGCTTCCGGAAACGCATCAAAAAATGTGTAAAAAGGCCATGGGTACGGATAGGCTTCTAACGGAACAATTTCCTGATAGTCCACACTCACTTCATCATTGACTTTAAGCGGCGCTGTAAACGAATCTACCGTTTTTTTCAACTGCCCGCTCTGTGAATAATAAAGCACCAACACTTTTTTCATCGCAACCCCAAATTATAGGTTTTATTTTAACAAATTAATACATAAAACAGGATGAAATAGGACACCTCAGGGTTTTCAGAGGTCTGCTAAACTATAATATTTTCACTAATCTACAAGGAAAACCATGTTTGATACCGACAAGCTAAGCGCTCTCGACTCC
>DAOWOG010000022.1 GCA_030642185.1 Helicobacteraceae bacterium
CCCACAATGCGTCCTTCCCAGGTCACGGAAAGGCGTGTTCGATTATGTTTTACCATCAATTGCGCCGCATATTTGATATCGAGCTGTGGGACGATCTGAATCAGCGGTTTGGTTGCGATATCATACACATTGAGCAGGTCCATATCTCCGTCTTCCTGATAAATCGCATGCAGTATATTGACATAGGTCACGATACCATAAGCATCGTGCGGACTCATCCGATCGACAATGATCGATCGAACATGGTTTTTCTCCATCAACTGCAGCAATTCACGTACCTGGGCAAAAGGTGATATCGTAATGAGATCCGCCTCTTTGGTCATTACATCCTGAACGAGTACCTGTTTCATATCTCATCTCCCTGTTTAAGTTGTTTTTCAAAAAGTTCTACCTGCTTCATGGGAATACCGGCAAGGTGTTCAACCGGTATCGTCATGACTATTCCCTTCCCGGAATGCTCAAGATCGAACTCTTTTTTAAGCGCTTTCATCACTTTGAGCGAGGTCTTTTTTTCCAGTAAAAAGAACAGTATCGATTCCGGTCGCTCATACGTCAGACCGAAAAAGGTTTTCTTTTCATCCAAACCTATCCCGACACCCTTCATCTGCGTTACACCCCCTGCTCCATTGGCTTTGGCAATATCGATCGCCTTATCTTCCAGTGTATTCTCTACAATGGCAATGACCAGTGAAAATTTCATTCAGACTCCTTAGTTGATTTATCAATATTTCTTGATGTCCATTCGGTAATGATTCCATATGCCATCACCGTGATCATTGGAAAAAGCGATGCAAAAGCGATCAGACCAAACCCGTCGATCAGCGGACTGCGCCCCTCGATGTTGGTGGCAAGCCCCAGTCCCAGTGCCGCAACCAGCGGTACCGTTACGGTAGATGTCGTTACCCCGCCCGAATCATAGGCGATCGGAACAATGTAACGCGGAGCGAAGTAGGTTAGTATAATAACAATAATATAACCCACGATAATGTAGTAGTGAATCGGATCGCCTTCAACAATGCGGTAAGCACCCAGAGCGATACCGACGGCGACCCCCATTGCTACCGAAACACGCAGTACCATCTGTCTGATCTGCCCGGCTGAAATCTCTTCGACTTTCATCGCGATGGCCAGCAGTGCCGGTTCGGCCATCGTTGTAGAAAAACCGATCATAAAGCCAAAAAGGTAGATGAAGAACAGGTTGTCCTGTGATGTCAACTGTTCCGCCATCGTTTCACCGATAGGAAACAGCCCCATTTCCAGTCCCACAATGAACGCATAAAGTCCCAGGATGACGAACACGATACCCAATGCAATTTTCGGAAGGTTCGGTACCTGTTTTTTAATGATCGCATATTGGAAAAAGAAGATCACCACCAAAATAGGAAGAACATCGGTAATCACTGAAAGCAGCTCAAAAAAGAGGGCTATTGCTTTGTCAGTCAGACTCAGCAGCACTTCTGTTTTCTGTTGAACGACAGCGATAGCGGAGGCGACACGCTCACGCTCTCCGAAAGAGTAGACAAACATGCCATACAGCTGAACAAAGATCATCGGTGTCAACGAAGCAAACGCGATCAGTCCAAATCCGTCAATGACCGGATTACGTCCGCGAATGCTTGATGCCAGTCCGACACCAAGAGCAGCGACCAGCGGTACCGTCACGGTGGATGTCGTCACTCCGCCCGAATCATACGCCAGTCCGACAATCTCAGCCGGAACAAAAAAAGTCAAAAGAACAACAAAGATATAACCGGTGATAATATAAAAGTGGATCGGATGGCCGGTCAAAATACGAAAGACACCCAAGCCGATAGCAAAACCTACCGAGAGCGCAACTGTCAGACGCAGCATCGTTGCATCGATCCGTCCTTCACTGATCACCGCAGCCTTATTGGCAATTGCAATCAACGCCGGTTCCGCAATCGTAGTTGCAAAGCCGATCATAAAGGCAAAGAGAAGAAGCCAGAACACTGAGCCTTTTGCAGCAAATTCGTTTGCCAGGTTCTCCCCGACAGGAAAGATGCCGATCTCAAGCCCCTGAATAAAGATCGCCAATCCTACCGCAACGATAAAAAATCCAATGGCAATTGAGGTCAAATCATCAGGGATCTGCTGCAAAATAAAAATCTGAAAAAAAGCAATGACCAAAATAATGGGAAGCAGGTCTTTGAAGGAACCCTTTAACATTGATAAAAATAGTTTTAACTGATCCACGGCTTCTCTTCTCTTCCTGTTATAAGTCAACATTATTTTAATGTAATTTACTTCATATTATTTGAAGTATATGCAAATTTTTCCTGCTTCAAAAAAAGATACTGATATAATTTCAAAAAAAAGGACACCTATGGCAGATGTAACTATTTGGCACAATCCCCGATGTTCAAAATCACGTCAGACACTGGCCCTGATCAAAGAACAGGGAAGCAGTGCAGAAATTGTCAAATACCTTGAAACTTCACCCGGTGCGGATGAGCTCAGAACAATACTGAAAAAACTTGGCATTTCAGCACGGGAACTGATGCGTACCAAAGAGGCTATTTACAAAGAGCTTGATCTCAAACATGTTGAGGATGAAGAAGAACTCATTGCAGCGATGGCAAAACATCCAAAGCTGATCGAACGTCCGATCGTTATTATGGGAAACAGAGCCGTGTTGGGCAGACCGCCTGAAAAAGTGATTGATTTTTTAAAATAAGAGGAGAAAGGAAGCCAAAAGGCTTCAGTTTAGAGGCTATGCTCTTGTTTATACTTTATCAAAATAGAATAAGCTTCATCTTTTAAAAGCAGTTTTTTCTTTTTAAGATCTTCAACTTCAAAGTCTGTCAGCGGTATCGCGCCGTTTTCAGCTTTTTCAATTTGGTCATCAAGATCATTGTGCTTGTCAAAAATATGAAGGAAGTGTGCATTGGCAGCTTCATTTTCTTTCATATGTGTGATAATATCGCGATATTCGTGCAACATTGTCTATCCTTGCGTTAATTTAACGGAATTTTATCACTAAATTCATTTAAATCGCATTAGACAGTTTCCTACTCTAAAATACGTGGCAAAGTAATCCCTTTTTGCCCAAGATATTTGCCTTTTTTATCTTTATAGCTGACTTCGCACGGTTCATCACCCTGCAAAAAGAGAACCTGGGCAATTCCTTCATTCGCATAGATTTTTGCCGGAAGCGGTGTGGTGTTGGATATCTCAATGGTAATGTGCCCTTCAAACTCCGGCTCAAACGGTGTGACATTGACGATAATGCCGCAGCGGGCATAAGTTGATTTTCCAAGACAGATTGCCAGTACATCACGCGGAATTTTAAAATACTCCACTGTTCGCGCCAGTGCAAATGAGTTAGGCGGAACGATACAGACATCGCCTTCAAAATCAACGACATTAGCCTCATCAAAATGTTTGGGATCAACAACAGTTGAATTAAGATTCGTAAAAACTTTAAATTCATTACTGACACGGATATCATAACCGTAGGAGCTAAGACCGTAACTCACCACCCCTTTTCCTACCTGATCCTCACAAAACGGGACAATCATCCCCTTCTCAATTGCCTGCTCGCGTATCCAGCTGTCTGCTTTTAGTCCCATCATAATCCTTCTGAAAAAAAGTGCTGTTTAATAATAGTATGTTATTATATCGCAATATATTTAAGCGAAATTTTAGGAGCCCCACACATGGACATCAAACAGATAAAAGAGTTAATGCGGAAATTTGACGAAAGCAATTTATCCAAACTGAAAATCAAGGAAAATGACTTTTCAATGGAGATGGAAAAAGCAACTGCTCTGAGTGCTGCTCCGGTACAGGTGGTTGCAGCTGCACCTGCAATTGCTGCTGCTCCGGCTGCTGCTCCGGCTGCTGCCGTTGAAACTGCACCGGCAGCTGAAATCCATTCGGATACGATCGATTCACCAATGGTCGGTACTTATTATTCTGCTCCTTCACCCGATTCACCGACCTTTGTCAAAGTCGGCGAGACTGTCAAAAAAGGCCATACCATTGCCGTTCTCGAAGCGATGAAGATCATGAATGAACTCGAAGCCGAATTTGACTGCAAGATCCTTGACATTCTCGTGACAAACGGTCAGGCAGTTGAATACGATATGCCGTTGTTTGCAGTCGAGAAACTCTAATGGCTGAGATCAAACGTATTCTCGTTGCCAACCGGGGCGAGATTGCACTGCGGGCTATTCGTACCATCAAAGAGATGGGCAAAGAGGCGGTAGCGGTTTATTCCAAAGGGGACAAAGGTGCTGCATATCTGAAACTTGCAGATGCAGCTATCTGTATCGGTGAAGCTCCAAGTTCGGAAAGCTATCTGAATATTCCTGCCATTATCGCTGCCGCTGAAGTCAGTCACTGTGATGCCATTTTCCCGGGTTACGGTTTTTTGAGCGAAAACCAGAGTTTTGTTGAAATCTGTACCCATCATAAGATCAAATTTATCGGACCGACTCCTGAAGTGATGGTACTTATGTCAGACAAGTCCAAAGCCAAAGATGTCATGATCGATGCCGATGTTCCGGTTGTACCCGGCAGTGACGGAGCGATCAGTGATATCAAGGATGCTAAAAAACGTGCCCTGGAAGTCGGTTATCCGGTTATTCTCAAAGCGGCACAGGGCGGCGGCGGACGCGGCATGCGTGTGGTTGAGGATGAGAGCTATCTTGAAAATGCATTTTTGGCAGCTGAATCCGAAGCCATTACTGCCTTTGGCGACGGCACGATCTATATGGAAAAATTTATCAAAGATCCGCGCCACATTGAAGTGCAGATTATGGCTGACAGCCATGGCAATGTCATTCATATTGGTGAACGTGACTGTTCCATGCAGCGCCGTCATCAGAAACTGATCGAAGAATCACCGGCAATTGCTCTGACGCAGGAAGTACGTGAAAAGCTGCATGAAGCAGCAATCCGTGCGGCAAAATTCATTAATTATGAAGGTGCCGGAACATTTGAGTTCCTGCTTGATGCAAATCTTGACTTTTACTTTATGGAAATGAATACCCGTCTGCAGGTTGAACACACTGTTTCAGAAGAGGTAAGCGGCCTCGATCTGATCGAGCTGATGATTCGCATTGCCGAGGGCGAAGAACTTCCTTCCCAGGAGAGCATAACGTTCAAAGGCCACTCAATCGAGTGCCGTATTTCTGCCGAAGATCCGATAAAATTCCTGCCGAGTCCGGGTAAGATCAAAGAGTGGATTGCACCGGGAGGAAGAGGTGTCCGTATTGACACCCATGCCCATGCCGGCTACATCGTTCCGACAACCTATGATTCGATGATCGGCAAACTGATCGTTTACGGTCGAGACCGCAGTGATGCTATCAGTAAAATGCACAGAGCACTTAGCGAATTCACGATCACCGGAATTAAAACGACAGTTCCTTTTCATCTTAAAATGATGGCTAATGAAGATTTTATCTCCAATAATTTTGACACAAAGTACCTTGAACGCTATAACGGTTAAAAAAAACTTCGTCGTTTGCCTGCGGCAAACGACACTTTGATCATTTCATCCACGACTCAAATGATGGCTTCTCTGCCACTTTCTTTTTCGCTTCCGGCATACGGATTATTTTAATATCTGCATTCAGGCGAAGCCGATCAAAATAATCTCCCAGAACCTGTTCACGGTTTTCACCCATAATCATATTGGCAATTTGAGCGCGTACTTCCTCAAGCGGCTGGGCGGCTACGTTATTTTTTTCCTCTACATAAAAACTCATATGCTTGCCATTCGGTGCCGGTATCATAGGCGTAAACCTGTGAACCTCTGTCTTGTTCAGCATCTCGGCCAAACGGGGGTTGATCGCATCGTACACAAGAGTATTACTTTCATATTTCACATCAGGTGCATGGAACATAGGATTATCCATTTTTTCCTGAAGACGTTCCTTTGAAGCCGCACTGTAAATACCTACCGTAAAACTTTCAGGATGGGTAAAATCATCTATATGAAGCCGGTAATACTCCTCCTCCTCATCCGGAGTAGGCTGCTCCATATGTGAGAATGCAATTGCATTAAATAGCTTTTTATTGAGCATATTGTTTTTAAGCTCTTCTTTGAACTCTTTCTCGCTTAACTTGCGTTCCTTGAAAATTACATCATATAACTGCATGATCGTAAGCTTGTTCTGTTCTGCCATCTTTTCGATCTCTTCATACACCTCCTGCGAACTCACATGCAGATGACGCTCTTTTACCTCAATCTCCTGAAGTTTATGGCGAATCAGCTTTTTGACCGTATTATCAAGCGAAAGATGTTTTTTGTCCATCTCTGTTTGGATATCATAAAGGGTAATAGGCTGATCCTTGACTAAAATAGCGATACCGTTAATAGTAGTAGCCGCCATAACATTCAGAGCGATAAAGAGAGAGAGAATAAGTTTTAACATAGGCTGTCCGGTCAATAAAGTATGTTATATTACCTTTTTTTTACAAACACCGGATTTAATGCTAGAATTTCATCCATCAAACTTATGGGACCTCTGAAAATCCTGGATATTTCAGAGGTGCCCTCACAAAGGTCATCTATGGTAGTGACACGTTTTGCACCAAGCCCGACAGGGTATTTACACATCGGCGGACTGCGTACCGCACTTTTTAGCTATCTCTGGGCACGTCGAAATAATGGGAAATTTGTGCTTCGTATCGAAGACACGGATCAAAGCCGAAACAATGAAGCGGCAGCAAAAGCGATCGTCGATGCTTTTGAATGGGTAGGGCTGGAGCATGATGATATCATCACTTACCAGTCACAGCGCGGCGAAATCTATGCCAGGTATATCCGGCAGCTTCTCGATGAGGACAAAGCTTACTACTGTTATATGTCCAAAGAAGAGCTTACAGCACTTCGTGAAGAGCAGACGGCAAACAAAGAGCGCCCGCGCTATGACGGCCGCTACCGCGACTTTACAGGCACCCCTCCGGAAGGAATTGAACCGGTTGTCCGGATCAAAACGCCGACTGAAGGCACCATCACTGTTAATGACAGCATCAAAGGGGAAGTCGTCTTTAATGTGGATGATATTTTAGATGATTTTATCATTGCCCGAAGCGATGGTTCTCCAACCTACAATTTTGTTGTTGCGATTGACGATGCCCTGATGGGAATCAATGAAGTCATTCGCGGAGACGACCACTTTTCCAACACACCAAAACAGCTGGTAGTGTATGAAGCACTTGGATTTGATGTACCAAAATTTCATCATGTTCCGATGATCCATAACCATGACGGTAAGAAACTCTCTAAACGTGACGGTGCTACCGATGTCATGGCCTATAAAGAGATGGGTTATCTTCCCGAAGCACTGCTGAACTTTCTCGTACGTCTGGGATGGAGCAACGGGGATCAGGAGATCTTCTCTGCCGAAGAGATGAGAACGCTGTTTGATCCGGCCAATATCAACAAGTCGGCGTCTATCTACAACACCGATAAACTCGACTGGCTGAACGCCCACTACATTAAAAACAGTGACAATGCCAAACTGGTAGGTCTGCTGGAAGCGCATGGCATTCTTATCGATGGGCATGATAAAAAAGAGATTCTGCTTGATGAAGTCAAAGAACGCGCTAAAACCATTTCTGAAATGGCTGCACTCATCAAAGAGATCCTTGAAACACCTGGGATCTATGATGAAAAAGGGATGAAGAAGGCGTTTAAAGGCGAAGCGGTCAATGTACTGAATACCTTTGCCGCCAAGCTGAATGAGACAAAAGCGCTGCATCTGCCAAGCGATTATCACGACGTCATGGCCAAAGTGGTCGAGGAGATGGGTATCGGTTTCGGTAAGATCGGTATGCCGCTGCGTATGGCGCTCATGGGCAAACTCTCCGGTCCCGGGCTCGATACCGTTATGTCCGTTATCGGTTTGGAAGAGACCTTGCTGCGCATCAACAAGGTCATTGAAAGAGATCTGCAAAATTCGGCTGAGTAAATCAGCCGATCATTACTTTTCCTAATCCGCTTTACTGTATAATTCCAAAATTTTTTGATCTGGAGAGACTATGAACCAAGGTACAGTCACAAACGAAGAGGCCCTCGCCTACCATGAAGGCGAACGTCCCGGCAAGATCGCCACGCTTACGACAAAATCATTTGAAACACAGCGTGATCTCAGTCTGGCGTATACTCCCGGTGTTGCCGTTCCATGCCTTGCAATTGAAAAAAATCCTTCAGATGCATACCGCTACACAGCCAAGGCCAACCTTGTCGCTGTCATTTCCAACGGTACTGCCGTTTTGGGTTTGGGTGATATAGGTGCCCTGGCTTCCAAGCCTGTCATGGAGGGCAAGGCCGTTTTATTTAAAAAGTTCAGTGATCTTGATGCCTATGACATTGAGGTTGATACCAAAGATATCGAGCGCTTTTGCAGTGTTGTTGAAGCAATCGCCCCGACCTTTGGCGGCATCAACCTTGAAGATATCAAGGCTCCGGAGTGCTTTGAGATAGAAAAGCGCCTGGTCGCACGGCTAAAAATTCCTGTGATGCATGATGATCAGCATGGTACCGCCGTGATCTCGAGCGCCGCCATAATCAATGCCTGCAAAATCACCGAACGCCTTATTTCTGATCTGCGGGTGGTAGTTGTCGGAGCCGGTGCTGCTGCAATCAGCTGTGCCCGTCTCTACCGGCATATGGGTGTTAAAACCATTATTATGATTGATTCAAAAGGGGTCATTCATTTCGGCCGTGACGATCTTAATGAATACAAAGAGGAGTTCGCCGTTAAAGCGGAAATCACTCAGCAGCAGGCATTTCAGGATGCCGATGTCGTTGTCGGGCTGTCACGTCCGGGCAGCTTCAGCGTGGACGATATCAGGCTGATGGCTCCTGATCCCATCATCTTTACCCTGGCCAATCCAACGCCGGAACTCTTTCCCGATGATGTCAAACGGGTACGTCCGGATGCGATCATCGCTACGGGACGCAGTGATTTTCCAAATCAGGTCAACAATGTGCTCGGTTTTCCGTTTATTTTCCGCGGAGCCATTGATGTCCATGCAACGACGATCAATGTCGAAATGAAGATCGCCGCCGCTGAAGCACTCGCAAAATTGGCCCGCTCTGAAGTGCCCGATTACATCCATGAGATCTACAATACAAAGGTTGAATTCGGCAAAGAGTACATCATCCCAAAACCTTTTGACAAACGCCTGATCGTCAAAGTATCCAGTGCCGTTGCTGCCGCAGCGATCCGAACCGGAGCAACAAAACTGAGCGGGTTTGATATAAAAGCCTATAAAAAAAAAATCTCCCAACCGAGCTGCGGGGGCTGTCATAAATAAAAGAACAACAAATATTAAGCCAAACGGGCTTGTTCGTTTGGCGTAATGTCCAAAA
>DAOWOG010000129.1 GCA_030642185.1 Helicobacteraceae bacterium
ATAAAATAATCATATCGAAACAATACCTGAAAATGAACGGGTTTACTGTGTGTTTACAAAAAACAAAAGCTAAAATAGTAGTATGAGTGCCCTATATTTTTTTTTGGCAGAAAAGGGTAGTAAATGATTCGATTGATTATCAGTGCACTTTTTGTACTCACAGCAGTAATGACGCTTGAAGCAGCGCAAACCTATAAAAATATTGTCGTTATCTCTTATTTGGTGCAGGAAGATGCTGAGCGAACGTTGAAAACCGTTGAAAGCTTTTTAAATGCAGAAGCTGAAATTTCGCTACTGAAAGAAGAGAACGGATTTAACTATATCAGCCGGACATCCGGAAAATATTTTATCGTTTCCATTGAACCTTTTCGCAATGACAAAGCAATGTACAAGGTGCTCAGTCGAGTCCAAAAAGAGTTTCCGGATGCATTCGTCTATACGCATTGGGGAGACGATATGGTGGAAGTGCCAAAGATAATTGAGAGAGAAGTCGTGGTTATCGAGCAGGTCCGTGTTGAGTCTGAGTCAAACAACATGATCTTCTGGTTCGGTGTGATCGGGCTTGCCCTGGTAGGCCTCATCCTGGTCATGCGTTCATCGCGCCAAAATAAAACAATTGTCAGGACACATTCGCAGATGCAGGACTCTATAGCGAAAAATGAAGCGCTCCTGGTCAATGTCAGTGAAAAAATTCAGGATCCTATCAATGAGATTATTCAACGCAGTGAGAAGATGATTCAGAACGGTTTGAGTAAACGACAATCCCAGGAGCTTGAAAGTATCCGTTACTCTGACGAGCTTCTTCTGGATATAACAAATGATCTGATCGATTTTCTCAAACTCCAGTCCGGTAAGCTTAAGATACAAAATGCCGTCTTCAATATTAATAATGTATTGGACGAAGTGGCCGGTATGGTCAGTGCACGAGCACGCGGCAGCGAAGTTGAATTTATTTTTGATATTGAGAAGAATGTTCCTGCAAGACTTATTGGAGATCCCCTCCGTCTAAGTCAGCTGCTGACAAACCTGCTCTCCAATGCCATGAAGTTTACGGACAGGGGTGAAGTGAAACTGAAAGTCAAACGTCTTGAAAATCAACATTCAGATGTGCTTCTCCAGTTTGACGTCGTGGATACCGGTATCGGGATCGAAGAAGATCGGTTTGATGATATCTTTACCCCTTTTTCATCAGCTAATGACCGAAGTCAGACAGGCATGGGTCTCTATATAGCCAAAAAAATCGCACAGCTTATGGATGGAGATATTCGGATTGAGAGTGTTGTCGAGAAAGGAACGACATTTGTTGTCACTGTCGCACTCTCAATGGAAAACCTGAAAGAAAAACGGTTTTACCGGCTTCCGTCAAAATCTTATACCGGCCACAGTATTTTAATTATTGATAATCATAAAAATGCAGCAGAAGCCCTCAAAAAAATGCTGGAATACTTTCGTCATCATGTTGAAGTGAAAATCTCGTCAGAAATTTATGAGGATCTGTCAATACTTTCCGCATTTAAGATTATTATTATTGCTGAAGAGCTTTTACAGCCGACATTGATCGATACGATCAAAGAGATCAAGGAGATGAAGCCGGTTAAACTTGTTTCCATCGGCAGCATGCTTTCAAAGCATCGTCCCAAGAACGCTGATCTGGATCTGATAGACCGTCGTATTATGAAACCTTTCTCTCAGCAAAGAGTTATGGAGTTGGTTGTCAGTCTGTTTGATGAAAAAGCATCGGACGATAAAAAGCTGAAAACACCGCGAAAAGAGAATCAAACTGTCAGTGTGCCGCATCCGAATAAAGAGATTAAAATCTATGAAGATGTCCCGATTTCAGTCGATATTACCCGAGAGAGTTTTAAGGTTTTTTCGGGAGCGAGCATTTTGATTGCCGAGGACAATATTATAAATCAAAAGGTACTGACCGGACTGCTTGGACAGAGCGGCATCCGTCTTACAATCGCCAATAACGGTCAGGAAGCATTGGATCTGTTGGAAAGTATAAAAGGGGTTGACCTTATCCTGATGGATATTAATATGCCGGTAATGGACGGATATGAAGCAACGCGTGAGATTCGTGCCAATGATTCGTATAACGCTATTCCCGTCGTATCGCTGACAGGACTTGGCTTGCCTGAAGAGATCGAAAAAATGTATGATCTCGGTATGGATGCCCACTTGATCAAACCGTTGAAGATCGGTGCGCTCTATACTGTGTTTTTACGCTATCTTGCTGCAGGAAAAGCGGATGTGAAGGTGAAGTCTTCTGATGCAAAATCTTCTGTATTTAAAAACAGTACGATCATCTCGTTTAAAGACGGACTTGACCGTGCCAGCGGAGATGAAGAGCTTTATATTGAAATACTCAGAGAATTTGTGACACTCTATCAAAATTCTGCCGACGATCTGCGCAGCATGATGATTATTGATGATCTGGCCAATGCACAAAAACTCTGTCTGGATATTCGGGGTGTTTCTGCAAATATCGGAGCGCAACCTCTTGCAGAAACATCTGCACAGCTTCAAGAATCGCTGGTGAAACAAGAAGAGAAAAATCTGATTGATTTATCCGGAGTATTTCAGATCCAGATTAAAGAGGTCCTTGAAGCGATCAATACACAGCTTGAGACTATTTCTGGATAAACTGGCCGCAGGCTTTTTGTTCGGTACCTTTAAACGTTTTATAGTTTTGATCCCCATTTAGCCACGCATCAAAGCGTGCGCACGCTTCATGTTTCATACATCTTTCATTATTACAGGCTTATCTGCCATTAGTGTATTTCCTAATATTGAATCTGAACCCGGATTAGGCAATAGGAATCATAAATTTAGCACTGATCATTTACTGCATGGACTTTGCAAAGAAATAATCAATTAACCTTCGGGTTAATCTCAAATTCTTTACAAATTCCCTACAGCAAAGCATCAACGCTATCCTTATAATCTCTATTGCCTAATCCGGGTTGAACGAAAGTGTAGCAAAACCTCTTTAAAAAACGATATATACTATTGCTTTTCCGGTTCTCCCGAACCAAGTAAAATTGCTATCCATCGCGTGTTTGGTTGTGCATCAAGTGCAATTTTTGCCATGATGGTCAGGGGGATAGAGAGCAGCATTCCTACCGGACCAAGCAGCCATCCCCAGAAGATCAGGGAAAGAAAAACGATCAAAGTTGAGAGCCCAAGACCATCACCCATTACTTTAGGTTCCACGATTGAGCCGATCAAAATATTGATGACGACATAACCGATGGCTGTGACAGCCGCACTCCCCGCACCTAACTGAATAAATGCCAACAAAACAGCCGGTACTGCAGCGATAAGTGAGCCGATATTGGGGATAAAGTTCAGCATAAATGCTACGACGCCCCAAAGTATGGCATAATCCACCCCTATGATCTTGAGCATTATGGTGACAATGATGCCGGTAACAACAGAGATCACTGTTTTTAAAACCATGTATTCTTCTATCTTTTCAATGACTTCTTTCAGATTGACTACAAGTGCTTGTTCCGCGCCAAAACCGGCGATTTTACGTTGAAACTGCGCTGACTCCAGCAAAATAAATACAACAGTCAATAAGATCACAAACCCATTGGTCAAAACAGATCCCAGACTTTTTAATGTTCCGGCGATATACTGCATTAAAACAGCAGGATCAAACATATCTTGCAACTCTTGATCCGGCAAAGTAATTCCCCACTCTGCCAGCATGGCTGAGATGCCATCCATCTGTTGATGAAGGTGCTCTTCGTAAAAGGTGAGTTTATTGCTGAAGTCCTGAACTGATGAACCGATCAGTATACCTACCAGACCGATCAGTGCAACAAATAGAAAAATCACAGCCAACAATGAGATTGCCTCCGGGATGCCTTTGCGGTTTAACCAACCGAACATCGGTGCAAAGATGATCGCAAAAAACATTGAGAGTAGAAATGGAACGATGATCACCGCTGCACTTTTTATACCGGCCAATACAATTACAACTGCTGCCAGTACGATAAACAGATACCCGATCTTATTTTCATGTTTCATTGCGATCTCTTGAGGTGATGTTTGACACTATGGTACCATAATTCATAATTAGAAGTAGTAGTAGAGAATGAACTTGATACCATGGCCCTGATCGGACTCTATCAGTGCCAGATCGGCAGCAATTCCGTTTTTAAAATCATAGGTTCCGCCCGCCTGGAGCCGGTACGTTCCGGTGTCAACATCATCGATATAGACGCCATAGAGGCTGGAATAGAGAAGACTGAAGGGCTCTTTCTGTGTCATTTTGAGGTAGAGAAGTTTGTCTTGATTGAATGTTTTCATATACTCGGCGATCACTGTAAGATCACCGCTGCTTTGAAAACGCAGACCGGCAAGATAACTCTCCTCGGATGCTTTATAGGCATATTCGCCATGCAGCTCCAGTCCCTCGGCCGCGTTGGTGGAGAAATCAATTCCATAGGCATCATCGCCAATGATAAGATCGATGTCGGTCTGATCAAGCAGCAGGTAAAGTTTGACACCGTATTTACTGTCGGTATGCTCAAAAAGCGGATCATTGTCATCGACGTCAGGCAGACCCAGCAGGGTCACTGTATAGTTGTCTATAAAGCCTCCATCGAGGGTTCGCGTAAATTTTCCATGTGCCATCCAGTAGCCTTCACGGCTTAGTTCCGGATAGATCGGATCTTTTGGTCGTTCAAAAAATGCGACGGGACTGTAGGCGTATCCTTTTCCCCATCGAAGTACTTCTTTTCCGATACTGAGACTCTGGCGTTCATCGCCAAATCGTTGGTAGAGTGCATTCAAGATTGATTCTGTTTGTGCACTGTCATATTCGGTATGGCGGTAAAAAAAGGAGTAGTCTGCATGGAGATTGATCAGTTTATAATCAAGGTCGGCTTTGAGGTTGAACTCATTGTTGGTTTTGGCGATTTTTTTATGCTCCCTGTCAGAGTATAAAAATGTATTTTCACTTCGGATGTAGCCTTGATAATCAAGGACCTTTTTTTCAAATTCGTCACCTTCAAAAGCAAACTCATCATACTCTTCAGCCAGAAGCAGCAGCGAGAAGAGTAGAAGAGCAAGTTGCCTCATCAGCGGATATCATCCAGTTTGGAGAGGTTCTCAAGCGTAAAGACCGTGTCGTCAAAATCACGTTTTTTGATCTTGCCGAAGACCATAAGACTTTTATACCCTTTTTGCAGCTGACTGGTTG
>DAOWOG010000131.1 GCA_030642185.1 Helicobacteraceae bacterium
AAAATTCATGATCCTTATGGATATAGGTCTTAGGTACCTGATAATAGTTAAAGATCTTGGAAAAATCGCCGATATAGTCGCGTGTCAGCCTGGAGAGATTGATACCTACACCGGCATAGACATAGCGTTGACGATCCTCGATCGGGGTACTGTCATGATGGAAATTACGGGTGTAGTATCCAAAGTGAAGTTCAACGTACTCCATAAGGCTATTGTCAAACACCTCAAAACCTTCTGCTTTTAACGCAATAAGATGTTTCATGTTTTCATAGTCGGTTGTAAAATCGGCTTTCATTTCTGTGCTTGAATCAGGCCAGTACTCAACACGAAAGTCAACTTTTTTTGCCATAGAAGGATAGCGGTACCAGAAGTACCCTGCAGTCGAGCCTAACAGATTCATGATCATATCTTCATGGGAAAATCCATGTGACGGACTGGTCGCATCACCCACTTCCATCAAAAAAGACATGGCAGCCGATGTCGCTGTTGCATAGAGCGCGGCATCATTTCGGGAATAGCCCCAATCATGATAGATCGGTGCCAGGACACGTGTGATAAGATAATTGGTAAAGAAGTGTCCCAGTTTGTCAGCACCGCCGTTACTGGTCTCTTTGCCAAACCAGCCTTCATCACCTTTATGCAGGTCTTCTGTAAAATACTCCCACTGTGTTATACCCCAAACGGTAATGGTTGTACCGATAAGCAGGTTAGCAAGAAGAACTTTTTGTCCCTTGCTAAAAGTTTCATCATTGACACTTTGATTGTGATCCATGGCATGTGCAGAGAGAGATCCCAACAATAATAACAGTAAAAATAATCTTTTAATTTTATAGAAAATAAAATACATATTATAAAATATTAAAAAGCTCTTCAGGCTCGTTGATCACGACCCTCCCAAGCCCTTTTGGACTAAAGCCCCAGGTGACAAACACACCGGAAATCTCTGTATTTTCCGCCGCCTGCATATCTTTGGAATTGTCTCCGATCATCCATGCCTGATCTTCATGGCGGACGTAGTTGTACTGATCGAGAATGTAGCCCAGCATCGCTTTGTCCGGCTTGGGGGCTGAAACTTTGTCCGCACCGATAATATGGTCAAAATGGTGTGCCACATTGAGATGTTGGAGCATGCGTTCGGCAAATATTGTCGGTGCGTTGGTAGCAACAGAAAGTTTTACATCCTGGCGTTTAAGCCGCTCGAGCATTGTTTCGACACCACGGTATAGCCTTGGATTTTGAATACACTGCTGATAGTAGTGTTCTTCAAATAAAAGACGATCCCGCTCTTCATAAACCTCTGTCTCATAAAAAAGTCTGGCAAGATTTCGCTGATCACGGTTGATGGCATCTACAACAAAATCATTCTCAAGCGGATGAAGATTGTGATGCTTTTGACGGATATAATTTATCGAAACGGTAATATCATGCTGTGAATCAATCAAGGTACCATCCATATCAAAGATCACGATTTTCATGTTACTCCTTCTCTGATTTTCAGAGGTGTCCATTATACTTATTTACTTTTAAAAACCGAATATTTATCTTAGTTCGTTATGATTATAGGTATACAAGTAATGCAGCGTTAAAATATAAAAATTTACAATAAGTGGGTGTGGATGCGTTTTCTTCTTTTGTTTGCCTTGCTTATGGGAAATATTGCACTGGCCGGCACATCCGATAAATCCAATTCACATCTAAGCTCAAATCCACCCGCTGCCATTGAAAAGACCAGTGTTGAATCAGATACTGAGGTCGAAGAGTTTGCAGAAGATGCCTTCGAAGATGAGTTTGCTGACGAATTTGCCGATAATGAGTTCGATGAAGAGTTTGGTGATGATACACAAGAAGAAATTTTTGATCCGTTGAGCGGCTACAATCGTGTTATGACCTCTTTTAATAATGGGTTGTTTGATTATGTCCTCGATCCCTTTCTGATCAAAGGCTACAATTATATCCCCGAACCTGCACGCGACTCAGTCTACAACTTTTTTGAAAACCTCTACTTTCCGGTCAGTGTTGTCAATAATCTCTTTCAATTGAAATTTAAAAACAGCGGTACCGAAACGCTTCGTTTTGTTATAAACTCCACGCTGGGTATTTTAGGGCTTTTCGATCCGGCTAAAAGCTGGTTTGATCTTGAGGTGCATCAGGAAGATTTCGGTCAGACACTTGGTCATTACGGTGTCGGAAGCGGCTTTCATATCGTACTTCCGTTCTTCGGTCCTTCCAATCTTCGTGATCTCAGCGGCGATTTTCTTGATTTTTATGTTAATCCGCTATATTATGTTGAGGCTAGAAAATATAATCTATTTAAAAACAACTACCAGGGATGGGCGGCAATAACCTATAAAGAGTTCAACGAAATCTCACTTCACGCCGAAGAGTATAAAAGCATCAGAAAAGACGCACTCGATCTCTATCCGTTTTTACGTGATCTATATGAGCAAAACAGAAATAACCTTATCAAGGAATAACAATGTACAAGATGATTTTCAGACCACTTTTTTTCATGCTGATATCTTTGATTTTCACGCAGTCGCTTATGGCAGCCACTCCTGAAAGTGAAATCAGAGATTCAATGTCACAAACCATTAATGACATTACCCTGCTAATCAAAGACGAAAAGATCGATAAAAAAATAAGAAATAAAAAAATTGATCTGTTGGTAACACCGCTTTTTGATTTTAATCTGATGTCGCGTTTAAGTCTGGGAAAAACACAGTGGAAGAAAATCAGTTCCGATGAGAAGAAAAATTTTACTGAAATTTTCACCAAACGCATCAAACTGTCCTATATGGATAAACTCGATCTCTATACGGATGAGCAGATCATAATTGATAAAGCCGTCCGTGTCAAAAGCAGGATTCACCTCCCGACCTATATGATTCAAAAAGGTGAAAAAAAAGAGATTCTCTATAAATTTTACCACTCCAAAAAACAGGACAAATGGCTGATCTACGACGTTGATCTTCTGGGTGTCAGTATCCTACAGACTTACCGCTCCCAGTTTGCAGGAATTTTGAAGAAGGACTCTTTTAATACACTGATCGAAAAACTGAAAACGAATGAATCCTAAACCCTGGGAAGGGTTTTGAAGGCACTCCCATGTTAAAACGACTCTACAGCTGCGTCATACTCAAGTATCCAAAAAGCGTGCTTCTGCTTGTCTTTCTGATCGTGGCCTTTCTCAGTACACAAGCTTTTAAACTTGAGGTTGATGCGTCGGCAGAAACACTGCTGCTGGAAAATGACAAAGACCTTCAATTTACACGTCTTATCAATGAACGTTACCAACCTTCCGATTTTCTGGTGATCACCTATACCCCAAAAGATGATCTGCTCTCTGCCGATACGCTCGATGAGATTCGACGGCTCAGCGATGATCTGATCGCACTTCCGCTCGTTGAGTCCGTCACATCCATCCTGAATGTACCGCTGATGCAGAGTCCTGCAAAGCCTGTCAAGGAGATGCTGGAGAACATCCCGACGCTTGAATCACCTGGGATCGATCAGACACTGGCACGCCATGAGCTGCTCAACAGTCCCATCTATCGAGACAACCTGATCAGCAGTGACTTCAAAACAACTGCACTGATGGTCAACCTTAAAACGGATGAGCAATATCGCTCGCTGTTGAAAAAAAGAAATGACTTACGACAAAAAGAGCGCGATAAAACGATCAGTAAAACCGAAAAAACGGAACTTCGCTCTGTGATCAAAGAGTTTAAATTCTACAGAGATATCCTCAGAGCACAAGAGCATAAGAACATTGAAGATGTCAGAGCCATCATGGATAACTATCGTCAGCATGCCGATCTCTTTTTGGGTGGCGTCAGTATGATTTCCGATGATATGATCACCTATGTCAAAACAGATCTAAAAACCTACGGCACGATTGTCCTGCTCCTTTTGGTCCTTGTTCTATGGATCATTTTTCGACAGCTCCACTGGGTGCTGATACCGGTTCTGATCTCCGCTGTTTCGATTATCTCGACGATCGGTCTGCTCGGAATGTTCGGATGGGAAGTCACGGTGATCTCTTCAAACTTTGTCTCCCTGCAGCTTATCATCACCATGTCGATCATTATCCACCTTGTCGTACGCTACAGAGAACTTGCACGCGAAAAACATCATACGACGCAATACAAACTGGTACTCGAAACGGTCACCTCTATGGCAAAGCCGACCTTTTTTGCCGTGATTACGACCATTGCCGGCTTTAGTTCACTCGTCTTTTCCGGCATTTTACCGGTCATCAATCTGGGCCTGATGATGAGTGCAGGCATTGCCGTTTCACTGATACTGACTTACCTCATTTTTCCCGCTGTCATGATGCTGCTGCCAAAACGAAAACCCTATACTTTTTTTGAGTCACACTTCTCTCCGACAAAACTTTTTGCCACTGTGACAGAGCATTATGGAAATACGATCATTATCATCAGTCTTGCCGTCATCATTTTCAGTTTTTCCGGTGCCTCCAGACTGATGGTTGAAAACAGCTTTATCAACTACTTTAAATCTTCCACGGAAATTTATCAGGGGATGGAAGTGATCGATCAAAAACTCGGCGGGACAACTCCGCTGGATGTGATCATTGATTTTCCTCCTGAGAAAAAGCCGGATACTTTGCAAGAGAGTGCTGCGGAAGATGACGAATTTGATGATTTTGACGACTTTGAAGCGGAGTTCAAAGCATCTGAAAATGAAGCGCAGTACTGGTTTACCGATGAGAAGATGCAGATTGTCTGGAAAATTCACAGCTATCTGGACAGTATTCCCGAAGTCGGTAAAGTCCTCTCTGTCGGAACTATGCTCGAGCTTGGACGAAGCCTCAATGAGGGTGAGGATCTGGATAATTTTCAACTGGCCCTGCTCTACAACGAGCTGCCTGAAGAATTTCGCGGAATCATCCTCGATCCCTACCTCAGCATCGAAAACAACCAAACCCGCTTTTCACTGCGCATCGTTGACTCAAACGAAGATCTAAGACGTGATGAACTGCTCAAACGCATCAAGCGCGACCTTGTTGAAAAAGTCGGTCTTGAAGCAGAAAATGTTCATCTCTCCAACCTTATGGTCCTTTATAACAATATGCTCCAAAGCCTCTTTAGCTCACAGATACTTACGCTCGGCGCAATGGTCCTGCTGCTGTTTGTTATGTTTCT
>DAOWOG010000255.1 GCA_030642185.1 Helicobacteraceae bacterium
GGTAGATAAATTCAAACACGCACTCAAAAAAGAGCTTCTTTATTATTTTCTGACACTTTTGGCATTGGCTCTGATAATGCATTTCGATCTCTTAAGCGATCCGGGTTCGCGGTTGGAGACGATGCAAGAAAAGGGCAACTATTTTCATCCTTTTTTATACGCTTTTATTGTCTATGGGATCATGTTGATTGTTAGAAAAATCATTGACTTCATTATGGGTTTATTTAACAAAAAAAGTCATTAAAGAGCACCTCGAAACTCAGCCAATGTCATTTGCTAATCTTATATAGTTTATTATTTATATATCTTCTTTAAAAAAACATGTTCCTATTCGTAACATAATCTACACAAATATTTTTATGCCTTGATAACAGGATTTAAGCATATTGAAAATGCTATAATCTTTCTTTGTGCCAACTTTGTGATAAATGACGCACAGGGTTATACAGATTAATATAAAAAACAGTTTTAAGTATATTACCAAAGGAGAAGAAGTGGATAAAACATTCAAAACAGAAGAATTGACATCTTCTAGCAGAAGAGATTTCTTCAAAAGAACAGCAACAGTCAGTGCCGTTGCTGCTGCGAGTATTATAGCACCGGCTACACTGCTTGCAGATGATGAGAATATCATTCATCATACTAAGTGGGGAACTACTTTAGGTGATGAGTGTAATGAGAATCCTTATGGATTTCCATCAAAATATGAACACAATATTGTAAGAAGAACATCCAGTCTCATGTCATCTGCCGGAGATATGCATGCTGCGGTATCTATGTCGCCGATACATGATCTTAAAGGCATCATTACGCCAAATGGTCTGCATTTTACCCGTACGCACAATGGTGTAGCTCAAATTGACCCAAATAAATTTAGATTAATGATACACGGGCTTGTCGATACGCCGATTGTTTTGACTTTGGAGCAGCTTAAGCGATACCCAAGCGAAAGCAGAATCAACTTCTTGGAATGTCCTTCAAACGGTGCTGCCGAGTGGAAAGGTCCGCAGTTCAACTCTTTACAGTTTGCTAAAGGGATGATGAGCTGTTCGGAGTGGACAGGTGTTCGTCTGAAAACTATTCTTGATGAGATCGGTCTTAAGCCAACGGCTCAATGGATGCTGGCAGAGGGTAGTGACGGTTCTGAAATGGGAAGAAGTATTCCTGTTGAGAAAGTGCTGGAAGATGCCATGGTAGTATGGGGACAAAATGGTGAAGCACTGCGTCCAGAGCAGGGATATCCGGTTCGTTTACTAGTGCCGGGCTGGGAAGCCAACCTTTGTGTCAAGTGGCTAAAAAGATTGGAATTCAGCGATAAACCTTGGTATGCAAAAGAAGAAACATCTAAATATACTGCATTAGTAGCAAGCGGAAAAGCGATCCAACACTTTTACGCACTCGAAGTCAACTCTATCATTACTTCACCTTGTCCTGAAAGACCGTGGACAGACCTCAATGTCGGTGACCTGGTAGAGATAGAAGGTTTGGCATGGAGTGGCCACGGAACGGTTACCAATGTTGATATCAGTCTCGATGGCGGGAAAAACTGGGTTGAAGCAAGCTTAAAAGGCTTAGTGCTTCCAAAAGCCTGGACCAGATTCTCTTATATGTACCGATATGAAGGCAAACCGCTATTGCTTCAAAGTCGTGCAATTGATGACAGTAAAAATGTTCAACCTACGGTAAATCAGGAAAAAGCTGTTGTCGGTGTTGAGGGTGTTTATCACAGAAATGCAATTTGTACCTGGGAAGTTACGAAAAAAGGGGAGGTAAACAATGTTCAAGTTAGATCGTAAATTTATGACAGTCGGTGTTACTGCCATAGCACTAAGTTCAACTCTTCTTTTTGGAGCATCTTCAAATGCTCCTGGTCTCTATCCATCAAAAATGGGTGCGGTAGACGGTGGTGTAATTTACCCTAGAGCGAATGGTCAATATACTGCCTATAAATACAATACGCAAAGCACCAAGGGTGTTAACCACGGTAGAGTCCCAACTGCTAATGAACTTAAAGCATGGGATATGGACATCATGCCGGACGGTACAGGCTTACCTGAGGGTGAAGGTTCTGTTGAAGACGGTGATGAACTTTATGAAGCGCAGTGTGCCGCTTGTCATGGTGAGTTCGGAGCCGGTGGATCCGGTTATCCGACTCTGACTGGAGGAAGTCAAGAGAGAGATACAGATGGCGTGATTAAAACGCTTAAAAGTCAACGACTGGAACCAGGTATGGATGCACCAAAAAGAACCATCGGTACTTATTGGCCAAAGGCGAGTACGCTTATCTGGTATATCAGAGATGCGATGCCGTATGCTCATCCAAAAAGCTTGACAAACAATGAAATATATGCGCTTACAGCCTATATACTGGCAAATAATAATATTGAGATTGACGGCGTAGAGATGGATGATGAGTATGTCTTGAACAGAGAGAAATTCTTAAAAATAAAAATGCCTAATGAAGATGGTTTTTATCCAAATATTGACGGTCCAAATGGCGTTGAAAATGTAAGAAAATTCTTTTCTGACCGTGCGAAAAACATTGGTTCCGGTACAAGGTGTATGAGTAATTGTAAAGATCCGGGCATGACTGGCAAAGAAGCAAAAGTTATGAGAATAGGCTATGAGATCACTGATGTAGTACCTCCTTACTCAATGGCTAAAGATCTTCCGCCGGAAAAAGAAGGTAATGTTGTAACAAAAGCTGAAAAAATGTATAATGACTCCTGTAAGCTTTGTCATAAGACAGCTCAAATGGGTGCTCCGGCAGTCGGAGACGTAGATGCATGGCGTAAAGTCACAGAAAAGGGTGCTGATAAAGTCCTCTTTAATGCTATCGAAGGAATGGGTGGAATGCCTCCAAAAGGTGGTAATGAAGACTTAACAAACACGCAAATAAAATCAATCGTTGACTTTATGATTGAATCAAGTCAGACAAAACACTAAATAAAAGGATAGCAAAATGGATAGAAGAAAATTTTTAGGCGTAGGTCTTGCAGCTTTTGCTGCGATCGTAGCACCGGTAGCTGAGTTAAATGCAATCGACTTTAGAGCGACCAAACCAAAAGCATGGGCAGCTGAAAAATCAGCTGAAGCGATCAAAGAGCTTTATGGCTCTGGCGGATTGAAAAAATCTGGTATCACTATGACAGCACCTAAACTTGCTGAAAATGGTGGATCGATTCCAATTAACATCAAGAGTGATTTAGACTTTGAGTCTATTGCAGTATTTCAAGATGCAAACCCAAGAAGTTTGACTGCTGTATTCACCATACCGAAAGATGCAATTATCGATTATGACTTCAGAATCAAAATGAGACAAACTGCATTTGTTACAATCGTAGGTAAAACAAGAGCTGGCGTTTTACATATGACGACTAAAGAGATCGATGTGTCTATCGGTGGTTGTGGAGGTTGATTGATCTCAATCAACAATAATGCAA
>DAOWOG010000326.1 GCA_030642185.1 Helicobacteraceae bacterium
CATTGATCAGTTCATACTGACGTGAGCTTAAACGTGCTTTATTCCTGTTCGAAAATGACAACCGCATATCGGCCTCTGCTTTTTTGCCTTTGCCTCCGGCTCCTTTGGATCGCTCGGCATCACTTTGCTGATTACTGCCTCCTCCGCTTTTACGTTCCTTTTGTTCAGAATTCTCTGCGGCTGAGTCCTCTGCACGTTTTTTGCCTTTCTGCCTTCCTGTCAACATATGATCCTGCTCCTCAGCTGCCGTAATAAAGTGAAGGTTTTCAACTGCATCCCTGTCATAATGCAAACTCAATGATTTTTTCAGACTCTCCCTTGCCTTTGCAAACTCCTGCAGACGAATATAGCAGTTTGCTATATTGAAATAGAGTGCAGATTTAAACTCCGGAGACGAAGAATGCAGCTGCTGATAGCGTATAAGCGCTTTCTCATATTCGCCGGCTTTATAATAACTGTTGGCTGCATTATACTGTCCCTCTGCACTTTCTATCTTCTCAAAATGTAATGCCGCTTTAAGATACTCTTCTTTTGCATATGCCGCCAATCCATGTTTGTTTCTCATATTATCGAGGACTCCGGCCTGAGCGTAAAAAGTAAAAAAGAAGACCGTAAAAAAAAGAAGCTTTTTCATCTGCGCCACCGTGCCATCTGCTTAAAAATCAGATTTTTCAAAAGTGTCAGTGATGTCGTTGTCGCAGCCATAAAAAGGAGTATCGAGGCAATAACAAACAGATAAAAAAGCTCATTATACTGTATCATTTTCGTTTTATTTTTATAGCTTTTGTCAGATGGTGATTCTAAAATATCCTGCAGTGAAGTGAGATCAGCACCCTCGATAAACTGACCGCCGCTTGCCGTATTGATGGCCCTGATCGCACTGTTTCGCGATGTCACCACAATATCGCCGTTTTCATCTTTAAGCAAACTGCCGTCACGCTCTTTCAATGTACTTCCCGAACGTGTCGCAAGCATCATTACATTCACAACCATACCACTTTTTTTTGCAAATTCTGCTTCTTTCACGTAACTCGTTTCATCACCTCCATCCGTTAGCAAAACGACCAACGGTTTTTTGGCATGTGACATTTTCCGTGCCAGCTTCAAAGCCGGCATCATCGACGTTCCTTTAGTAATGATCAGCTTCTCATCCAATCCATCAAAAAGATGCAAAAGCAGATCCGTATCATTGGTAAGCGGAGATAAGATTATGGCATTGCTCGTAAAACCAATGACGCCGAAACGATTTTTCTGATCCGCCTGGACTACTTTGGCGAGTATATTTTTAGCTGTGTCGAGCCGCGTTGGTTTTAGATCGTCTGCCTGCATCGAGTACGAAAGATCAACTGCAAAAATGACATCACTTCCCATCTGTTCGACATCGATACTTTTTTGCATCATTACCGGACGGCTCATGGCCATAATCAGCATCAGCATTGAAAGAAGAAGATAGTAATAATACTTTTGAAGTCTGAGTGTTCCGGTTGAATTGTAAATGTAAATCATCATTGCTGCCAAAGGCAATAAAAGCCAAAGCCATCCGGGCATAAGCAGTGTCACAGCGGTCTCCTGCGATACAGCAATATCAGCATTGCAGCAAAAGCAATCATCAGCGGAACATAATAATAATACTCTTTTTTCAAATAAGCACGACTTTTGATCCGGGAGCGTTCCATCGTATCGATCTCTTTATACACATCCTGCAGCTCCTCTTTATTGGTAGCCGAAAAATAGTCGCCTCCGCTCTCTTCGGCAATTCTTTTCATCATCGCTACGTTAAAATCCCCCTCTTTGCCGATGCCGATTGTATAGATACGGACTCCTCTTTCAATGGCCATCTGAGTCGCGTCCCTGGGTGAGACACGACCGCTGTTATGTTCGCCGTCAGTCAATAAAACAACAACTTTGGAGTTTGCCTTTGAGTACTTCAATGCTCTCAAGGCCATTGTAATTCCCTCACCGATCGCAGTATTTTCACCGGCCATGCCATAGGTGAGATAGCCGATCATCTCTGAGACGATCTCTTTTTCATAGGTTACCGGAGAAGCGATAAAAGCAAAGTCTCCGAAAAGTACCACTCCGATATTATCTTCCAGCCGCTGCATAATAAAATCCTGAGCGATTTTCTGTGTGATTTCAAAACGGCTTTGACGACTGTTAACATCAAAACCTGAGGCACTCATCGACCCGCTGGCATCAAGGCTTAAAACGATATCAATACCATGACGGTTCATCGGATCATTTTTATCCAATATAATAGGTGAAGAGAGTGCCAGAAAAAGTGCTGAGAGTGCTAGAAACTTTAAGATCCACTCCCATTTCATCAATCCTGTTTTCAAAGAAAAGAGATGAAGGTGAACAAAATAGCGCTGTTTTATCTTCCGTCTGCATTTCACAAGACAATACAGAAATCCGATCAACAGTATAAAAGCAGAATAATATTCAAAGTCCATTAAAATATTGTATCGAAGTTAGTTAAAAAACAGAAAAAGCATTGACAATTAAAAAGGTTTTGACTATAATTCCCGTCCACAAACAGAACCTTGAACTGTTTGACGGAACGTCTTGTTAGCTCAGCTGGTAGAGCACGTCACTTTTAATGATGTGGCCGTTGGTTCGAATCCAACACAGGACACCATTTTTGATTATTTGCTTTCAGATAATTCAAAAACCAACCACTCACGTGGCTCCATCATCTAATGGTTAGGATTCAAGGTTTTCATCCTTGCCATAGGGGTTCAAATCCCCTTGGAGTCACCATGTCTTAAAACTCTGTTTAACCCCCTATTTACCGCACCTATAGACCATCACATAAATCATCATGTTACACATTTTGTTACTCAATTACACACATTTAACAATACC
>DAOWOG010000329.1 GCA_030642185.1 Helicobacteraceae bacterium
AATTACAAGCACTTTATAATGGAGAAATTATTAATTTTTCAGGAGCGATGGGTCAATTTCAAAAGATGCTTCAAGGAGAGCCAAAACAGATTGTAATCCTGGCGGATGCCAATTTGTATACGGAAGAACTTGAAGCCATTGCAATGTTGGCCGATCAGTTAAACGCAACACTGATCTGTCCGATGCAGACCTATACCGATGAATCATTCGGTGATGATTGGCTGAAAAGCTCACAGCGTGCTGCCAATGCAAAAGCAATTGAAGCATTGGAGATTAAGACGGAGATTCCGAATGAAAACACTGTTGAGCTGTTGATTAATTTCAACCATCCTGATTTTACGGAATTTTCAGCCGTAGAGAGTGTCAGCTTTCAGACGCATAGTGATTTTCAGGCAGATCTTATCCTGCCTTTGGCCGTCTTTTCGGAGAGTTCCGGAAGTTTGATCAATGAAGCCGGGACAGTGCAGCAGTGTCAAAAAGCGATTTATCGCAATGAACCGATTCCTTCCGTGCAGGAGTGGATCACTATGTTCAGGGGAGAAGAGCGATGAGTACGGCAGCTATTATCGTTGCACTGTTCTCCTTTGTCCTGGCTGCACTACTGGCACTGTTGATGATCCCTGTCCTGGTCTGGCTGGAACGCCGCGGAGCAGGATTGATCCAGGATCGTTTGGGACCAAACCGTACCAATGTGGGCGGTTTTCGTCTCGGCGGTGTAGTGCAGTCTTTCGCTGATGTGGTCAAATTGGTTTTGAAAGAGGAGTACTATCCTTCACATATCAAAATGGGGAAATGGCTCTACATGCTTGCTCCGGCGATCACTTTTGCTGCGGCACTGTTAGCTTTTATGGTCATCCCGTTTGCCGATAATATTGTTATTGATGGTGAAAGTCTTCGGGTACAGGCCCTGCCGGTTGAGTACGGTATTCTTTGGTTTTTGGCCATCGGTTCAGTTGGGATTATCGGCATTATTGTCGGCGGCTGGCTGAGTCACAATAAATACAGCCTGCTTGGAGCCGTGCGGGCAGGTTCGCAGATGATAGGGTATGAGCTTCCTCTTGGATTAAGTGTCATTGCGATGGTCATTACCTACAATACGATTGATTTTAATGTGATGGTACAGTGGCAAAGCACAACGGTATTTGGATTTTTACCGGCGTGGGGTGTTGTGGTACAACCCCTGGCTGCCGTTATTTTTATTATTGCTATGTTTGCCGAGACAAACCGTGCACCGTTTAGCGTTGCTGAAGGAGAGAGTGAAATTGTTGCCGGATTTATGACCGAATATACCGCAATGAAGTTTGCGATGTATTTTATGGGTGAATATGTGGCAATGAACACGGCGAGTGCCATCATTATTACGATGTTTTTTGGCGGGTATCAGCTGCCGTGGGTGAGTACGGGCTATCTGCTGGAGCATTTTTCTGTTTTTGCGATTGTGATGATGCCGCTGTTGCCGGTTTTGGTCTTCCTTGTCATTCGTTGGATGCGCAAAAATAATCGGGTACGTGCAACAGTTGCAACGGACGGCGGACGATTGTTTGAGACGAAAGTACTCTCGATTGCACTGATTGTTATGACAGTCGTGATTGAAGCTATTTTGATCTATTTGAGTCTGTTGCCGGTAGGTGCCTTGGCGACGACGATTGCCGTCACGGTTTTTCAAATTGCTATTTTTGTTGTTAAATTAATGATTTTCAATCTCTTCTTCATTCTGGTACGCTGGACATTGCCGCGTTTTCGCTACGATCAGGTGCAGCGTCTGGGGTGGTACTATCTGCTGCCGCTCTCTTTGATCAACATTTTTATAACAGCCCTTATCGTGGTAGGAGTCTCCTGATGGACAAGAAGATCAAAATGGTTCCGCGTTATGGAAACAGTTTCAAAGACAGACTTTATCTTCCGGCTATTTATGAGGGGATGAAGATCACTTTCAAGCATCTCATTGACAATGTCAGTGATTCCAACGCTATCGATGTATTGGAATATCCGGAAGAACAGCCGACCGACATTACCGAACGCTACCGTGGGTTGCACCGCTTGACGCACAGAGAAGATGATTCTGTGGCCTGTGTGGCCTGTTTTATGTGTGCGACCGCCTGTCCGTCGAACTGTATTTTCATCGAAGCGACTGAACGTACTGACGGTGTTGATGAGAAGATGCCTGCGCGTTTTGCGATTGATACGCTGGAGTGTATTTTCTGCGGTTATTGTGTCGAAGCATGTCCGTGTGACGCCATCCGTATGGATACGGGTATTTTCTCATTGACAGGCAGACTGCGAGAAGATTTTGTGTTGGAAAAAGAACAGCTTCTGGCCCATAAAGGGGCATTTGGAGAGGAGAACAGTATTGCTCGAAAATAGTATTTTTGCCGTTTTGGCACTTTTTTTACTCTTTGGCAGTGCGGGGATGATCGTATTTAAACAGACGCTCCTTAGTGCCGTCAGTTTTATGCTCTCTATGCTTGCGCTTGCAGGACTGTTTGCTTTGTTGCAAAACAGCTTTCTCTTTTTGGCACAGATCATGGTTTCCGTCGGTGCGATTGTTGTGTTAAGTATGCTCGTCATCATTTCAGTCAATATTAAAGAGGCTAATCTTCCCAAAGAACCCGCAAAATTTCGCTGGATGCTTCTTTCGGCAGTACTGATTGCTCCTTTGGCGCTATTGATCTATAGGGCCTTAACCCATACGCATGCTGTATTTGAAAAAACAGCAGAGGGATACGGTTCTCTGAAGATCCTGGGAGCGACACTCTTTCATGAGTGGGTTTTGCCTTTTGAGATAGTATCCGTTTTGCTGCTGGCAGCAATGGTCGGTGCCATTGTTATCGGACGAAAGGAGCAGCCTTAT
>DAOWOG010000270.1 GCA_030642185.1 Helicobacteraceae bacterium
ACGATAAAGCTATTGGAACTTGTCCATGAAGAGATTAGTCTGGAGTCACTCTTTAAAGATTATAAAACTTCACTTCAGGAGTTGACACAGGCCCATTTTGGAACAACACCAGAATATAAAATGGTCGGCAGCAGTGGTCCGGATCATAAAAAAGAGTTTACGATAGCCGTGATTATCAATGACAAAGAGTACGCCCGTTCCTCCGGAAAAAGCAAGAAAACCGCGCAGCAGGAAGCGGCCAGTCTTGCAATGGAACTGTTAAAAAAGGAGTTGGTATGAACCGTTTTGGGATTCGTTTTAGTTTTTCGACATTCGGTGAGTCGCACGGAAAAGCCCTTGGATGTCTGGTAGATGGCGTTCCTGCCGGATTGAATATTGATGAGGACTTTATTCAGAGTGAACTTGACCGACGAAAACCGGGGAAAAATGAATATGCAACGGCACGTAAAGAAGCAGATGCCGTGGAGATCCTCAGCGGTGTTTTTGAAGGTAAAAGTACCGGAACACCAATCGCTATGGTGATCTATAATACCAATCAAAAGTCAAAAGACTATACAAATATCAAGGATACCTTTCGTCCGGGACATGCTGATTTTACCTATTGGCATAAGTATGGTATCCGTGATTACCGAGGCGGGGGTCGCTCAAGTGCCCGTGAAACGGCGGCGCGTGTCGCGGCGGGAGCTATCGCCAAACTGATGCTGAAGCAGCTTGATATCAGGATACAAAGCGGCATTACTGATATCGCCGGAATCGGAGCTGATTCGCTCGATTTTGATTATGCTCCTTCAAGTGAAATTTATGCCCTGGACAAAAGGGTTGAACAGGCTCAGAAAGATGCAGTTTTAGAGGCTAAAAACCGTCATGACTCTGTCGGCGGCGTGGCGCAGGTGCGTATCACGAACCTGCCGATCGGTCTGGGTGAACCTTTGTACTATAAACTCGATGGAGTGCTGGCGGAAGCGATGATGGGGATTAATGCCGTCAAAGCGGTGGAGATCGGTGATGGTGTTCAAAGTGCAGCTGCTTTCGGTTCTTCCAATAATGACCCTATCCGAAAAAGCGGATTTGAATCCAACCATGCCGGCGGTATTTTAGGCGGGATCAGTAATGGCGAAGAGGTACGGCTGAACGTCTACTTCAAGCCGACGCCGTCTATCTTTAAAGAGCAGCATACGATTACGACGCATGATGATGAGGTGGACTTTTCCCTGAAAGGACGGCATGATCCGTGTGTTGCCATCCGCGGTTCCATTGTTGCCGAATCAATGGCGGCACTTGTCGTTGCTGATATGGTGTTGTTAAATATGGGTCGGACGATGGAAGGTGTCAAGGGCTATTACGCACAAAAACCTTAGTACTGCTTTCTTTAAACATATAAACAGCTATAATAAAAGAACCTCTCTCAAGGAGTTTCTTGATGATCGACAATCAAAAATGCTATCTCTTGGACACCTCCGTTATTTTAGATGATCCGGCAAATGTTCTGCGGATATCTGAAAACAATCAAAATGCAGTTATTATCACCAACACAGTATTAAGTGAACTCAATAATAAGAAAGATGATATGCGTTCTGATGCCGGTTTCCGTGCCCGGGAATTTTTTCGTCTTTCTGATAATGAAGCAGGCTCTACGATCACATTTAATGAGCTTCCGGAGTGTATCCGTCAGTGTGAAAGTGTGGATAAAAAACAGTGCGAAAGTGATTTTTATTATCGTCTTATACTCCCTTTTGAACCATCATTGCTTGGAAATCGAGATGCCGATAACGAAGTTGAGCTTTATATTATCTATCGTGAAGAGTTCAGAATTTTCAAGCATTACCAGGAGCCAAAAGGGCTGAATGATGCCAAAATTGCCGAGATCGCAAAAGATTACGGATTAACACTGCTAAGTAATGATATCTCTTTTAAAATCGCAGCGGAAGTGCAGGGCATTGACGCGCAGAGTATCCGTAACGCGAGTGTTGAAAATCCTGACGCCATTAAATTTTCAGACACCTACAATTATACCGATGAACCACAGCTGCCTAAAGACCGTGTGCATAACAACTTTGAGCAGATCACCTTTATTCAGCACAGTACAAGCCAGAACAGTGAAGTATATGAAACCGGTATACAACGTTATGCGATTACAGTAAACAGTCATTTGGAGTGGTGCGATTTTGACAAACGTTTCGGTGAATATTTTGATAATTCGTTAATTCGTCCGCTCAATCTTGAACAGAAGTTCTACTATACCATATTGACACATCCGCAAAACTACCTGAGTGTCGTCGCCGGTTCTACCGGCTCCGGAAAAACACTTATCGCTTTACAGGCAGGATTGGAACTCGTAAAAGAAGGTATTGTGGAAGGTATCGTCTATGCAAGAAACACTGTAACCTCTTCTGATCCGCATGCTGAACTTGGATTTCGAAAAGGAGATGAGCAGGAGAAACTCGGCTATTTCATGTATCCGCTCTACTCAGCTGTCAATTTTACCATTGAGCATCAAAGTAAGCACTCTCTTGAGGCGCAGGTAGAGTACACTGGCAATATCAATTCGCCCAAACGTGAAAATGCCACCGAACTCTTTATGGCCAAATACAATATCGAGGTGATGGATATTGCGCATATGCGTGGTACGACTATTTCACGCAAGTTTGTCATCATCGATGAAGCACAGAACATGACGAATGCTACGATGAAACTTGTAGGTACGCGGATGGGTAATGAAACCCGACTGGTCATTATGGGTGATCCACATCAAATTGATCATCCCTTTCTTTCCAAACGCCGCAACGCACTGGTGACCATGCTGAACAAAGCACAGTACAGCAGCTACCTTGCAGGTATTCAACTGCGTCATACCATTCGAAGCGAAGTGGCAAGCTGGTTTGATAAAAATCTGTAAAATATTTTAACGACGGAGTCAGGACTTTAGTGCTGAAAAAGGCGGGACTAAAGTCCCACTTCCGAGAGGTAGTTTAAATAGGTAGAACGCGGATATCCTGAGAAAGCTTCTCTTTAAGTGTTGACTCAATTGCATAAAGGGTACCGGTCGTTGAACTGGCACAGCTGTTACAGGCACCAAGATAACGAATATAAATATCGATATAAGGATCAGAGTCTTTAACATCAATGACTTCCATGTTTCCGCCATCCATAATAAGGAACTGACGTACACTTTCGTCGATAACTGCGTCAATTGCTTTGATACGCTGTACCATCGTCATCGCTTTAAAATCACCGCCGACACCGGCGTCAGCAGCCGCTTTCATCTTCTCTTCATCCATCTCACGGCGAACATC
>DAOWOG010000025.1 GCA_030642185.1 Helicobacteraceae bacterium
CAACAGCCAGTACTAACATGAACCGTGCGTGGTATGTGAACTTTAAGCGTGGTGATTCCTACGACTTCCTTAAGAGTAGGAATTTTTATATTAGGTGTGTCAGGGTAATAAAGTAATACTTTGTTTGTTGATTTTATGTTTTTTAAGGAGTGTTTATGATGGTTATAAAAGTTGGCTGTGTCCGCATTAAAGGTTGGCATACCATCCCCCTCTTAGCCATTATCCCCAGTAACTGCGCTGGTGTGAGGTTTTTTTCCCTATCAAGCAGTCGCATCCACCCCAGATAACTTTCAAGGTATTTGGTAGCCACTCCATTGAAGTGTTTCATCCACGCTTTAAGTCTGCTGTCATAGGCATTGACATTTTGAATATGATAGATTTTCTCTTTGACATACACTTTTGCACTGGCATTAATCGTTTCGAGTGTCAAATGATACTTTTTGGCAAAAGCCCGATAGGATGTTTTCCTGTCACTGCATAAGAGGGCATCCTTATCTACAACAGGCAGCATTACTTCAGCAAGTGTATACTGATTACTTTTAAACAGTATGGCATCCATTGTATTACCGTTTCTATCTCTGGCAACCAGTACGGCTGTCTGTTCTGAAGAGATACCACGCTTTCTTGCACTGCCACCTCTTTTTCTAGGTGTTCGTTCCAGATTTCGTTCTCCTTTATGGGACTCCAGAAAGTACGTCTCATCAAACTCTACAATACCATGCAGATGCCTGGCACCAAGGCTTTTAGGGTTATTAAGCATACGGTGCCTCCATCTAAAAGTGGTGTCTTTATTGACACCACAATGTTTGGCACTCTCTCTAATAGTTTTACTCTCAATAATATCCTGGGCAAAATCTACCCATACTTCTTTATGTCTTAATCGTGCCAGTGGTGTACCCGTTAGCACATTGTAGGTTTTCTCACAGCTATTGCAGCGATACCGCTGCAACCCTGAACGTACTCCCCACTTTTGATGATCTGTTGAAGAACAGTGTGGACAGCTTTGAGGTGCATCTATCTCATCGGTTATAGCATCCATTGCGTTATGGTGATCAAGCGACAATTGAAGTTTCTCTTTTTGGAAAGGTGTCAAGCTCTTCAATTGTCCCAGAAGCTTGGCAAAGGCTTTATTTCGCATCGGTGGACTCTCCTTTCTCTCTGTACTCTTAATGATTTTAGCACTTTTTTTGGATTACCAACCATTAATACGCACAGAGCCTTAATTTATGTTTCTAATCCGAAGCTTCGATTTTCCGAAATCTTTTTGCGAAGTGTATTACGGTTCAACCCCAATCGATCCGCCAGTTGAAGCTGTGATTTAAACTGTTTCAATCCTGCACGGATCAATGGTACTTCATAGAGATGCAAAAATGTACGATAATCGTTATTTGAACCCAGTTTATCCATCAAAAAACGTTCCATTATCATCATCAATTCGTTTTCGTTGATATTATCCAGAAGGTTCACCAAAAAAACCTGTTGGCGTAACGTGGTTGCATTTTTACTCAGATCAGCTTTAATTGCTTTCATATCAAAGCGTTCTGCATGACCAAACGTCCTTTCAGTTTCAAGAGTAAA
Source organism: Helicobacteraceae bacterium (assembly GCA_030642185.1). Lineage (GTDB taxonomy): Bacteria > Campylobacterota > Campylobacteria > Campylobacterales > Sulfurimonadaceae > 4484-230. The sequence goes on from DAOWOG010000025.1 coordinate 1,579, forward strand.
ATGCTCTATCAATGCTTCAACATCTTCAGGCCGTTCGCTTAAAGGCGGCAGATACAGACGGACGCTAAAAAGTTCTTCCAGTATTTCATGTGTGTATTGTTCGCTGCATGTTGCGATCACACGTACATTGTTCTGGATAATTTGTTCAAATAATGTCTTGATGTTGGGAGAATTTTCCAAATGTGTAATAATAATTTCGCGGTTGCTTTGAAGTGCCGTTAACAATTCGTCAAACAGCGATGCGTCCAAAACAGGAGCATCAGGAAGAATATAGCAGGCAAGGGTTTTTCGACCCGTACCGCTTTCACCGAGAATAAGTGCATTCACAGTGAGTGTTTTTAAAAGACTTGCTGTTTTAAATGCTTCACTCGAAGCATGAGATGCGGTTATATAATTAGTGGCATCCACAGCTTGAGCCGCCTGTTGTTGAACAACATGCATCGTCTTCTACCTGGTTCTCAGCAGGAACACCGGAAAGTACTTCATCAGCAGATGCGTCACGGATATTGTTGATCGCAACCGAAAACATCAGATCTTTTCCAGCCAATGGGTGGTTAAAATCAATCACAACTGTTTCGTCTTTGACATCAGTAACACTAACTTGTACAGTACCGCCATCTTCACCCTGACCGTAAAGCGTCATTCCGACATTCAGTTCAATACCTGCAAACTGCTCTTTTGGAAGTTCTTGCTGCGCATCATCATTGTAGTCACCATACGCATCTTCAGCTTTAACATGAACATCGCCTTTTTCACCGATACCCATATTTACAATACCACTTTCAAGACCAGGAATAATCTGACCTTTACCGAAGATAAATACTAAAGGCTGTCCACCCATGTTACTGTCGACTATTTTATCACCGTCACGTACTTCATACTCAATAGATACGACTTGATTTGTTTCAATTGCCATAATTTGCCTTTTAAAGGATATATTTTGGCGCGATTTTAACATATTAAGCTATCAATTGCCTGAAAAATATACAATACTAATGAGTAATAAGTTGAATATTCAAGAAGGAGTTCCTTACTTGATTGACTCGGAGAGAGTCCTAAAATAAATCAAGTTGTTTCTGAGCTGAAATTGCTTCTGATGAGTCAGGATATTTGAGTAGCACTGCCTGTAAAAAGGCTCTTGCATTGTCAGGATCACCCACTTTTTTCATTGCTACACCGCTATGCAGCAAAAGTATCGGCATATAAGAGGCCTTGTCATAGAGTGACGCACTCTCCTTAAAATAAGCAATCGCTTTATCGTAATTTTGTCGATAATACCACATTTCTGCAATCATATAGTTTGCAAAAGCAGGTTTATGTTTTCGGCGAATCAGCTCTTCATACTCAGGTATTGCCTTGGAAAAATGTTTACGGTCATAATTCATCTTTGCCCGCTTTGCAAGTTTTGAACTGCTAAGACTTTCAAATGAATCATCACCACCGGAGGATGCAACTGTTTTTTTGCCAATGTTTTTAAATTCTTTACCGACGAGAAGTTTAAATTCATTGACATCACTGACAAGTACATTGTACTCTTGCTTGGAAACATAATCGGAATTGAGTGTATCAAGCATCCCGGAGAACTCATTCATCAGTGATTTGAATTTAAGGATGTTCTCTTCATTTACCTTGACCGACTCTTCCATATTTCTTAAACGTATTTGTGTCTGTGCCAGCTCTTGATCTTGTGTCAACTGATCAGACTCCTGAGTACTCAACACTCTGGAAAGCTCAATCTTGTTGCTTTGTGATTTCTGCATCAGGCCCTCAAGAATGGTCTGCAGACCATCCAAACGTTCACGCAGACTGTCAATTTGACTATTTTGCGATTTCGCCTGTTTTTCCATAGACTTTAAAAGTTTTTTGTTTTTCAAAATATTTTTTTCAGAGGAGGTCAATCCGTACGGATTCGGACTGTCCATATTTCCCGCTCCAAAAGCAGAAGGTTCCGCTGCCAAAAGCAGCAACGGAAGAGACATTAAGGCAACGGCTAACGTTAAACGCATCTGATATTTATGGAAGCAGTTTAAAATCTACACGGCGATTCTTCGCCCAACATTCTCGTGTTTTATCGATACAAACAGGATTACTCTCGCCATAACTCACCATTGCAATACGCTTACTGTCCACACCTTCGGCAATCATAGCATCTTTTGCAGAATTGGCACGCTTAAGTCCAAGTGCAAAATTATATTCGTCACTTCCCCACTCGTCACAATTACCTTCAAGCTTGATCGTAAATTCAGAAGCATCACCATTTACAATAGCTGCATTACCTGTTATTTTGTCACTCTCCTGTGCAGCAACATCAAATTTGTCAAATGCAAAATTTACGGATTGCATTCTACTTTCAAGACCGCCCATTGTACGTTCACTGCCATCTTCAATGCCAGCATTTTCATCAACGACGATCACATCTTCTTCTACAACATCTGTTACCATTGCTGCACCTTCACCGCTTTTTGACGTTTTTGCACTATCATCTGTCGCATCTATCGAAGGATCTTTGGAACTACAACCTCCAAAAATAAACATTGCTAATACTGCACTCCACAAAACAGTCTTTTTCATTCTATTGCCTCACTAAAAGTTATTTGCGTGATTTTATCAAAAAATTCTTAATGAAGAGCAATTACCAGTCCATTGACTGAATTTTTCCGGATTTAAGAGGAAAAAGAAAGTTTTTATTCTGCTGAAGCCGAATAACACCGATTGAGCTCTGCTGTTTATAGTTCTTGACAAAAATAACAGCATCTCCGTCTTTGGAAAAACGGGGAAATTCATTGACACCTGTTGCTGTCAAACGCCTGATGAAGTCAGTTTTTGTTGAGATAAGATGCAGATTAAAGGTATTTTTTGAAAATGCATGTGTACTCTCTCTTGCCTTATATACGATATACTCTTTATGTGCAGTACATGCTGAATTGCTCTGTCCGTAGTAGACCATTTGCTCAACACTCTTATCACCCAGTTTTTTGGCAAAAATATTCGGATATCCCAGGCGATTGGAAACAAACACAATTCGTCCATCTTCCATAAACTGTCCGTTTACATCAATACCGCCATAAGACGTCAAACGTTTGTATTTTGTACTTGCAACATCATAGATATAGACATCAGGCTGTCCGGAAGGTGCCATCGTCAATATCAACTTTTTTCCGTCTGAACTGACGTCAGAACAGACAAGCATACCGTCTGAAGTAAGAATTTTTGTACGTTTACCCGTACGTACGTCAATCTTTATCAAAGTAGGACGGATAGAGCTCAAAGAGGTATAGTAAAATGATTTACGGCTTGAATCCGACCATTTCGGAAAAACATTCAAACCGCCTTTGATGATCACATGTTGATATGAAAGTGTATAGTCAGCAATAACAATTTCACTTTCACCGGGAGCCGAAAGACGCGAAATTATCAATTTTCGTTTCATCCAATCAACCGGTGCTGCACCAAAGTAAGCATTAATATCATAGGCAATACTATGCGCAATAAATGGATTCATTTTACTGCGTTTAACGCGGTAGCTTTTTTTCAAAATAACATTATTTTCACGGATCAGCTTGATATCTGCTATAAATGCACTGTCATCATCAGTTCGTAAACGGTAACGAAGGACATAATCCATGACCTTGTTTTCTCTAACGACCTTCTCGTTTTCATAATTCGTATTTGAATACTTACGTTCAACATTAAAGAGTGTCAAAACATTCAGATCACTTACAAGCAGTCTGAAAAAACGTTTATTTGTCGTATCCGTAAAACTGACAGAAGCGTCCTCTACCGCAATAGACGGCAGTGAATCAACCTTCTTAATTACTTCAATCGTTGCATCTGCACCATATAACAATACGGCTGCAAAAAGCCATCCTAATATTAGTCGCATATATACCCATCCTGGATCGAATTAACGCTTATCAGGAAGTAAAAAAAGTGTGAGATTTGAATATAAAAATATGCAGGACTACTTCTTGTAATTCAAATATTATTATGTTTAAAGATTGCACGTTTTTTACTTCCCCTTCGGGCGTTTCAATTTTGCTCATTCTCTACGTCTTGATAATGAGCAAAATTGAAACGCTGATAAGCGTTAATTCGATCCAGGATGGGTATTACTCCTCTGAAATCAAGTCAATATTTAATGAAACCGGTCTTAAATCCGGATGTTTCGGAAATGTCAATGATAGAAGTCTCTTCTTCAAATGATCAACTTCCATATTGAACATACTGTTTGAAGAGTACAACAAAACCCTATACTCCTGCAAACGTCCTCTGCTATCCAGTTTTATATATATTTTGGCGATCTGTCCTTCTGTATTGGCAGGAGGATAGAACTGCTCATAAACGAATGCCTGAATTCTAGCGTAATATTTATTTACCTCTGCACCGCCGGAGGCAGCAGAGCCAACTTCCTTAACAGAAGGTTTTGCAAGGTTAAGCGTTTTTACTTTACTTGATGCCTTGGAACTCTTTTCTGTTTTGGCTGTTTTAATACGCTTCTGCATCGCCGCTATACGTTTTTGGTCCACAACCTTTTTTGGTTTCTTGGGCTTTTTCTTATGGACTATTTTTTGTGTTTTAACATCTGAAAAAAGAGAGGAAATATCCGGCACTTTATCTGGAATCAGTTCAGGTTCAGATTTACTGATCGGTTTTGGTTCCGGTTTTGCAGCAGGTTTAGCCCTGCTTTTTGTCGGGATTTTCTGCTCCATCATGATCGATACTGAAATATAATTCTCTTTCTTTAGCGCATAAGATTTTATTTTCACACTTGTCAGCACCAAAAGAGTAAAAAGAATGATAACCATTCCAAAAAAAAGAAATGAGAGCAGACCGCTCAGATAAAAATAGTAATTGTTTCTAGCCATTGGTTGCGAGCGAAACCTCACTGAATCCAGCCTGTTTAACAGCACCAAGGATGGACATGACCACACCGTAATCAAGTGTTTTATCTGCACTGATCATTACAGCCGCTTTGGAATCAAGATTTTTCTGTGCATACAGATAAAAATTATCACCAAAAGAATCCAGGTCAAACTTTTCTTTATTGACAACAACTTCACCTTTTTTGTTAATGGTGATATGGACAGGTCTTTTTTCTGAAAGTTCTTTTTGTGCAGAACCCTGTGGAAGATTGATGAGCTCTTCATACACAATATTTGGAGCAATAACCATCATAATTGCGAGGAGTACAAGCATCACATCGACGAGCGGTGTGATGTTCAACTCGGGTTTCTCATCCCAGTCGTAAACCATTAAGATCCACTGTTCATTTTAGCAAGCACCACGTCAGACTGCATACGGATTAGACTGGTAAGTTCAAATGCTTTTCGTTTGAGAATCTGATGATACGTATAAGCAAAAATCGCAACAAAAATACCGGCTGCTGTCGCAATAAGAGCATCAGATACTCCTGCCGCAATAACACTCATCGTTCCACTGGCACCACCGATATGTTTAAAGGTATCCAAAATAGAAACAACTGTACCGAACAGACCGATAAATGGAGTCGTAGACGCTACCACAGAAAGAAATGCAAGTCCCTTGGTAGCCTCTTTTGTTGATGCATACATACCCAGATCAAGCACTTCTTTTGACAGTTTTGATACGGTTTTAATAAAATGACTGAGATAGGCATTCGGTGCTACTTCAGACGCTCCCAGTAACAATGCTTCAAGCGAGTTACTCTCTTTGGTAATCCAATTGTTCAAAGAAAAATAACGGTATAAAAAGATCCAGTTTAAGACTAGAAAGTAGAGCGCAAGCAGAGCCAACACAAAAAGTGTGACACCGTTGCTTTTGAGATAGAAATCTATAAAAAGGTCAATCATTGTTACACTAGATTATGTGCAGCAGACTCTATCCTTGCAGATACCGATGCAATTGCGAGATTTGAATCAGAAACGTCACTGATCAATGTTTTAGCTTCATCGAGTGCTTTTGCAATATCACTTTCACTCGTACCTCGTATCGCTACCGCTCCATCGACAAGAACAACTACTTTCTCTTCATCAACCTGAACAACACCCCAGTTGACAACAATTGATTCAATTGTCTTGTCTTCTTTTTCAATGTCAATAACACCTGCCTGCAGCAAGGTAGTTAAAGAAGCATGATGAGGAAGTACACCAAATTCGCCCTCTTCCCCCGGAAGTGTCACTTCCAAGGCAACTCCATCATAAATGGAGCCGTTTGGTGTGACGATTTCAAGATGTAATGTCTCCATATTTATTCCTTTATATGGTAATTACTTGTTCTTCTGTTTTTCAGCTTTTGCAATCACTTCTTTAATATCACCGACCATATAGAACGCTGATTCAGGAAGGTGATCATATTCGCCGTCAAGAATACCTTTAAAGCCTTTAATTGTATCTTCAAGGCTGACATATTTACCAGGAGAACCTGTAAACACTTCTGCAACAAAGAACGGCTGAGAAAGGAACTTCTCGATTTTACGTGCACGTTCAACGACAGATTTATCATCTTCTGAGAGTTCATCCATACCGAGAATGGCGATGATATCCTGAAGATCTTTATACTTTTGAAGTGTTTGCTGAACACCGCGGGCAACACCGTAATGCTCTTCACCGATAATTTGCGGATCAAGCAGACGTGAAGTTGAATCCAAAGGATCAACCGCCGGGTAAATACCTTTTTCTGCAATTTTACGGTTAAGTACTGTCGTTGCATCAAGGTGAGCAAAAACAGATGCAGGAGCCGGGTCAGTCAAGTCATCCGCAGGAACATATACTGCCTGAACAGAAGTAATTGAACCTTTAGTTGTCGATGTAATACGATCTTGAAGTGCACCCATTTCACGCGCAAGTGTCGGCTGATAACCAACGGCTGAGGGGATACGTCCAAGCAGTGCAGACATCTCTGAACCTGATTGTGCAAAACGGAAGATGTTATCGATAAACATCAATACGTCAAGCCCCTGCTCGTCACGGAAGTACTCCGCCATCGTCAGACCTGTAAGTGCGATACGGTTACGTGCTCCCGGAGGCTCGCTCATTTGACCGTAGCAGAGTGCAACTTTGTCAAGTACATTAGAATCTTTCATCTCATAGTAAAGGTCATTACCCTCACGTGTACGCTCACCGACACCGGCGAATACAGAAAGACCTTCATGTCCGTGTGCAACATTATGGATAAGTTCCATAATGATAACGGTTTTACCGACACCGGCACCACCGAACAGACCGACCTTACCACCTTTTGAATATGGAGCAAGAAGATCAACAACTTTAATACCTGTTTCAAACATCTCAGTTGTTGTACTCTGCTCTACCAGCGGCGGAGGATCACGGTGGATCGACCATGTAGGTGCATCAGTTACCTGCTCACCGCCATCAATAGCCTCACCGATAACATTGAAAATACGTCCCAGTACTTTTTCACCAACCGGTACCTGGATAGGAGCGCCTGTGGCAACTGCCTCCATACCGCGAACAAGTCCGTCAGACATGTCCATCGCAATTGTACGTACACGACCGTCACCGATGTGTGCTGCTACTTCAAGAACAAGACGAAAATCTTTTCCTTCTATATTCTCATTAACTTCGATAGCTTCGTTAATTGCAGGCAGTTTACCTTCAAAATCA
>DAOWOG010000279.1 GCA_030642185.1 Helicobacteraceae bacterium
CGAAGCGATTTTCTTAATGGGACGTTATCAGATCGGGGTTGATCTAAACGACAGGCAGATCGATGAGATCGAAGCTTTTTTAAAGAGTCTCGAAGGAGAACTGGTCGATTTCGACCTTGATAATGTCAAGAGTGAATGATCAATGCTTCGGTTTTTTATGTTTTTGATCGTCTCTACACTCTTTTTGCATGCTGAACATATACGCTGGTTCGGTAATTACGACATGGCTTTGCAGTTGGCTGTCAAAGAGCAGAAACCTCTGATGGTTTTACTGGTATCTCCCGAGTGCAGTGCCTGTCAGCATATGCTCTCCGTAACCTTAAAAGAGTCTCCGAGTATTGCCTGGATCAATGAAACGTTTGTTCCGGTGCTTGTCACGAAGGGACAAAAAAGCAGTTTTCCGATCGAGATGCTTTATACGCTGACGTACCCCTCGATTTTCTTTCTGACGCCACATGAGCTTTTTTTAGAAGAACCGATTATCGGAGAGGTCTCTTCAAAAGAGTTTGAAATTTATCTTGAAAAGCTGAAAGATTAGAAATTTCAAGTATAATTTCCACCATGAAAAAAGCACTGTTTACTCTTTTATTTTTTACCTTCAGCCTTTTTGCCTGTACCGGCGACTGTTTGACCTGTCATCCGGCGCTGATACCGACGATCAATGAAGATGAACGTCATAAGCCGATGTTGACCTGCATCGAGTGCCATAGTCCGGAAGTCAACACGATGTCAGAATGCGGAAGCGACTGTTTCGCCTGTCATCCCATCAATAAAATTGAGAAAAATAACATTAAAGAGCATATGGTCATTCGAGAATGTCGGGATTGTCATATGCAGTTGAAAAAAGAGATGCTGCAGGCTCCCCTCAATGAGGGTCAGTCCACCCAAAAACCTCTTAGAGAATTTTTACTGCAATAAGAAGCTTTTGTAAAACTTAAACGATCTCTAAGTAAGATTCTACTATTATTGCGCACTAAAATTAATTTGAGGAATGCTCAGTGAAAAGAACATACCAACCACATAATACGCCACGTAAGCGTACGCACGGTTTCAGAACACGTATGGCGACAAAAAACGGTCGTAGAGTAATCAATGCACGTCGTGCAAAAGGTCGCAAGCGATTGGCTGTTTAAACAGTTTTGTCAAGCTGAAACAGAATCGGGAGTTTCAGTTTGTATATAAACGGGGCAAGAATGGACATGCACACTCCCTTGTCCTTTTTTATCTTCCTAAAAAGGGAGAAAAAAAAATAGGCTTCATAGCCAGTAAAAAAGTAGGCAACGCGGTGATACGAAATCGTAGCAAACGCCGCCTACGCGCCCTTTTTTCCGAACACTGCGATCTGCTAAAAGACGGTAACTATGTTTTCGTCGCAAAAGCATCGATCAGCCACACTTCATATTCAGCATTAAAACATGAATTAAAAAAAGTATTAATGCGTACAGGTAGCCTTAAAGATGATTCGAACAGCACTTCTTAAACTGTTGGGACTCTATCAGCGGTTTTTTACCTTAATCGGGTACGGAAGTTGCCGTTACTATCCCACATGTTCCGAGTATGCCAAATGGCAGTTCGAGGAAAATCCCCTTCCTATCGCCTTTATTTATTCAGCCAAGCGGATTTTGACCTGCAATCAACTGTTTCCTGGTGGTATAGATTATCCGGAAATGAGATGTTTGTGCAAAAAACCGAAAGATTTAACCATAAATTCGATAAAGTACTGGCTCGTTCCAAAAGCGAATAAACGCTTTCATATTATAAAAAATTTTACGTTCAAAGGCTAATCAGTGTTAGACAAAATGTCACCAAATCAGCGACTCATATTGGCGGTGGTCCTATCATTTGTATTTTTCGTAGGCTATACCACTGCTTTTCCGCCTGAACCGATGAAAAATGAAAATAATACGACGCAAAGTATGGCAGTGGCAAGCAGTGATACAGCCGCAGCTAAATCGGTTGTGACTCAGCCTGAATTGGGTCACAGTATCCAATCAGATGAGAGAGCGGTAAAACAGAGCAGTAGTACACTGGTTAATATCGAAGCAGAACATTTCAGTATTGAGATCGATACGCTTGGACGCATCGCCTCAAAAATCCTGAAGGATGAAAAGTACAACAGTGACGACAAACCTTCAGAGATGATTCCTGAAACAGGTGCCAAGCCGATGTATATCCGTTTTGCGGATGATGCACTGAATGAAGAAGCATCTAAAGTAGCCTATACGTCCGATATGCGTACGGCAGTTTTAGAAGAACACAGCGCATTGAAAGTGACATTGACACAGCAGCTCTCAAAACTCACCGTTACCAAAGAGCTGACATTTTATGCTGATGGTCGTTACGATATCGTGATCAATCTTTCAGAAGATAAACGCTACTTTGTTTATCTTGGACAGCATGCCGAACATGGCGGTACCATGATGATGGCTGTTCACGGAGCGATGGTGTATGCCGGTGATGATCTGACCACTATTTTTGAGGACGGTGATGTTGAAGGACGTTCAACATTTTATGATGTTCATTTGACATCAGCATTCGATCAATATTTTGCATCACTCTTTTACGGTTTGAAACCGGATACCAATGTGATGGTTGAACGTGACCGTGATGATAATCCTATTGTCTATATCGATGGGTTTCAGTCCATGGCTTTTAATGGTTACATCGGACCTAAAGATTACAGAGTACTGCATGCCATCGATCCTGTTCTGGTAAACGCCATTGAGTACGGCTGGTTCACTTTTGCAGCGGCACCGCTGTTTAAAGTACTGATGTGGCTGGAAAGCATCTTTGGAAACTGGGGATGGGCCATCGTTGCTTTGACTGCTTTGATCCGTATGCTGCTTTATCCGCTGACTTACAAGGGTATGGTCTCTATGCAGAAGATGAAAGAGCTTGCACCTAAAATGAAAGAGCTCAAAGAAAAACACAAAGGTGATCCGCAGCGCCTTAATGCCGCAACGATGGAGATGTATAAAAAGAACGGGGCGAACCCGCTGGGCGGTTGTCTGCCGCTGCTGCTTCAGATCCCGGTCTTTTTTGCGATCTATCGTGTCCTTCTCAATGCCGTTGAGCTGCAGGGGGCGGAGTGGATTTTATGGATCAATGACCTCTCACGCATGGACCCGTATTTTGTGTTGCCGATCTTAATGGGTGCGACCATGTTCTATCAGCAGCATATTACGCCAAACAATTTTAC
>DAOWOG010000035.1 GCA_030642185.1 Helicobacteraceae bacterium
AGCCAAGTGTTCCGGTCTGTTCACTGACGGTAATGCCGTTAAGCTGACAGAGGTTGCCATTGATATTTTCACATTGAAGAGAATCGGCTTTTGCCGTGGGCGCTATCGAAGTAACGTCCCATATGTGATTTCCCGAATCATCCAAAGCGATTTTTTGTTTGTGCAGGTACTGGGTTGTAGCACTGATCGGTACTTTGTACTCTGTAATCGTGATCTCTATATTTTCATTATTGACATCATTGACAATATTATCCGTACACCCATTTCCAGCCAGCCAGCCGTCCTCTGAATAAAAACCGACGCAGACTTTCACATTTCCGCCATACGGTGTAGGCTTACCCTTACTGAATGTATATGTGATCGATCCGCTCACCGTACCTGACATATTGATCCTTCCGGAAGAAATCGGCGTGCCATTGTCGAACATGGCAGTCAGCATATAGTGCGTGGCTGTCGCAGGAAAGTTGGGATCGTCATTATCGGGATAAACGGTTACATTGATATCGTGCGTTGCAGTCAAAGTTTCAATGTAATTGGCTGGAGAGTTAAGTAGCTCACCCAGTGTCTCACTTATTTCTGCAGCTAGTCCGATAGCCCCCAAAGCAGCCAGTATTTTGCCGATCAAGGGAATGCTGTCAAGCACTTCTCCCTCTTCCAGGTTTTTTTCCATAAGTTTCACAAAAGGATACTCCACTCCTTTGGCAAGTAAAAACTCACCGACTGTTTTTCCCAGTTCAATAAAAACCTTGGGATCAGCCCCAATTGCATAAGCAGCCAAATCGACAGCCATTTCAACAAGTAAATCTATTATCAGGGTGATCACTTGAACAAACGTCATATTTCTCACATCCAATGTGAATGCCCCAAATGTCGAAACCGCACCGAGTGCAAGGAACACTACCGGTACGGCAAGATTGACTAAGACGGTATTAGCGAATCCGGGTCCTGTAGTATCGTCATACTTCGAGTCAGTGTTCCCCAAACCCCCTGCAATAATCACTGCCGACGATGCCATCTCCGGCCAGATAAAAGAGATCTCTTTCGTTTCATGTTTGACGGGAATACCCAGTATTACAAGTTCAGGAGAGAGCATATCCGCAAATTTAATATCATCACTATCCCATACAGAAGAACCCTTAGGGAAAGAGTCAAGTGTCTCCTCCGGCAAATCGCTCAAATTGATCTTATTGCCATTGCTGTCAAGGAACTGTATATAGATGCCAAGATAACGCAAAAACCAGTTTTCGACCTTGAAAGTGACTGTGCCTTCATTTTCACTTATGAATGTAGCCTTGTAGCCATAGCGTCTGGATTTATTGGGGCAGGTGAGAAAACCATTACTCTCTAAAAGCTGATCTGACTCAACGGTAGTGATACCATTATTAATAACCCAGATCTTCCCATTGAGTTCCGGATTATCCGCTTCCGGATCAAGGTCGGTTATGTTAACACCAAGTGTCACATCATTTTTCACACTTTCCATCGAAGGGTTGATCGCATCGCTTAGAGAAGGATTTGTTAGATTCGAGTACCTTGGAAAATATTGTATCTGCCCTGTAGAGTTAAGATAGGGTTGATTGGTATCTTTATTGATATAAGGTTCCAATTTAGCCCAGCCATGATCTCCGGTGGTTGCCGGTCCTTGAAACTGTAATATGCCGCTTAACTGTCCAACTTTAACTTCATTAGCAAGTATGTTGGTTTGAATATGTGCGGCAGAGTCACTCTCCATACTTAGTATTTCAGGATGATGATAGACCAAATCTACTGCATGATCTGGTGATGCTTTGATGGCATCGAGATGCAGATAAACATCATCAATCGCTATGTTATCAAACACAGAACTCTCTACACCGTAGTGTGCAAGTTTTATAGACGATGAGAACGTCCCAGGTCCTCTAAAAGCCGCTCGCCGAACCGAATCGATCGGCAGGTGAAAAAAGGAGAGTGGCATACTCCAAACACCTTCAGGATCATCCGGTTTTATGGTACGAATGTAACATGCTTGAATACTATCCTTAGGAAAATTCGCTGTAATATGATGGGTTATCTTCCCCTCAGGGATTAATTGTAATAAAGGGTTTTTACTATTTGCAATCACACCATCATCTATTTTGATTAATTCGTGAAAATGTGCTCCGGCTACGAGGTGGTGGGTATCGTCTTCATCGGTATGAGAAAGATCGAAGTAGTAGGTTCTGCTCTCTTTTTTAGTAGCACTGTTATCATCGTCATCGTGACATGCGCTTAAAAAAGGGGTGGAACCAAGTACCGCTCCCGACTGGGCAGAAACTTTAAGAAACTCTCTGCGATCCATTCCTATTTTTTTACTTAATTCATCAATTATATCTTGCATCATTTTTCCTTACCAGTATATATTTGGGGGCCAGCATGTGTAATTTGCATCCGGGATACAGCTTCCGTCTTCGCAATATGAGGCACCCTGAGTTGATTTGTCCATCGATATAGTAGGATGTGTCCAAGCGAATGTATCACAGCCTCCCGAGTCCCCATTCGGACAGATACAGGTTTCATCTGTAGGAGGAACTACGGTCTGATTGGCATCGATAGAATATGCGTACCACGTGCAGATGGGCTCACTTAATGGCATCCATCCTGCAAACGTCGCATGTGCGCTTTGTAGATTAAATATCATTGTATGGCCACTGCTGTCAAGATCGACATAAGCATTTGAAAAACTTGTATTTTTCACGTTTGCATCTGAAAAGTCTGCTCCCTGGAGAAAAGCACCGCTGAAGGTTGTGCTTCCTGAACCCGCCTTATCCGATCCAATCTTTGCATTGTTAAAGCTTGCCCCGACTAAAACAGCCTCTACAAAATTACTTCCAAAAATTGTACTGTGGCTAAAATCGGCACCTGTCATATAGGTATTGGTGAACGTTGTGCCATTTATGGTTGCATAGGCAGCACTCGCACATGTCGTAAAACCACAATCTGCCGGAATACAGCCGCTAGACGTCGTACTGTAGAAATTTGCATCCGTAAATTTAGCCTCACTGAGATTTGAATAGGCAAGATTGACATTTTTCAATTGGGCACCTTCCAGTGTTGCCCCATTACTATTACTAAGACTATTGCCGTTTAAAGAAGCACCGCACAATGTGCTTCCCGTAAGATCAGTTTCATTTAAATTGGCACCATATAGTTTAGCATAGCGCATATCTGATTTTTCCAGTTTGGAGTTATTGAACTTGGTATTGGCTAGGTTGGCATAACGTAGTGAAACATCATTTAAAGAACGGTTGCTTAGATCCGCTCCAGCAAGGTTACAGTAGTCACATTGATGAGAGGAGAGAAAAACCTTTTTAGCATTGAACACTTTGAGTGATCCGACTGCCTCTAAGTCAATAGGAGTGCTTAAACACCCTTCATCCATCCCGACTATCAGACCTGGAGTTCCATAATCCTTCTCACCGAAAAGAGAGAGTGTTGTGTAATCTCCACCAAGTTTAATTGATTTAATTTGCGCTAACACCAACCGAGCCGCTTTAGGAATCTCACTAATATTGCTATCAACAATATAGGTTGCTCCTTTCAGATCACAAGATTCTGATAGAGCAACTTCTCCTGCTTGAAGTGCATAGCTTGATCCGTCTTTATACAGAGGCATATTTTTATTCATCGTAAATTTTGTTGAATCACTCGAGCCTTTGCTTGCACCTGTTCTATACATTAAACTGTTTTCAGCTGCATAGAGTGATGAATCACTTGGAGGTACAAATCCTCCTCCTTCATACCACAGCTCATACGTCTCATCAGCTTCTTGTTTCAGGTAAAGACTAACATCCATCGTAAACTTAACGGACTTTGGATTAGGGTTGGACGGATCAGGCTTTGGCCAATGTTCAAAAAATGACATAAAAATCTTGGTAGGAAACTCTAGTAAATTTGATTCATCTTGTGAGTCCACACAAAAAAACTCATCATTATTTTCTGTCCACAAAATTCTTTCAGGAACACATGCACCATAGATCAATTGATTTGGTATCCAGTCATATCCCTCGATAACCTCCTTGTTCATATCATCTTTTTTTAAAGTGAAAAGATGACGTCTCTCTTTAAAATTTGAACTCTCAGAGAGTGGAACAACTGCTAAAAAGTCTTGTTTATCCGGGAAAACATACGGAGAGTATCGATCTTTAGAATAGTAGAGAAAATCCATCGATTTAGCTGCAAGGTATTGTCCGTCATAACTATCGTTCGTAACTTGAAGCGAATAATAGGGAGGGTTGGAATCAGCTGTAAGATTCATATCTGAGAGCAGGTTCTCGGCATCTGTATTGGAAGGATGGTGGATGAATGCCACTGTTCCCTTTTCAGGAACCTTGGCGGCATCATGCGTAATCTGCATACTGTATCTACCAGCATCCAGATAAAGGTTTTTACACCCATCTCCTTTTTGAAGCGAAAGCATTACGTTACTGTTTTCATCAACGAATGTCATTTTCTCAATATACTTCTCATTACTATCAATACAGAATACATACGCTCCGCTCTCTTCATACTCATAGCGTACACTGTGTTCTTCACTACTATTAGGCTGTTGTGATGAGCTGATGTCAAGAAGAATAGTATTTTCTATCTTGGCGTGAAGCGCACTGTTTTTAGAGAACTCATCCTCATAAAACCACGCTTTTTCCGTTGGCGTTGAACTACTGTCTCCGCAACTGTTAAACAGAACCAATAGTATAAAAAGTATTCCGGAATAGATAAAATTTCTTTTCAACATTCTCACTCCTTTTTCAATAAAAAAATTCTCTTGGCATTTGCAAACCATGCAATTTCTTAAATATATCTTATATTAATCATACTCCTATTTTTATTAACTCACTATAAAAAAAGAGACTGTGCATGACTGACTTCTTATGCCTTATTAAAAAAGTCTATCATTAAAAAATGTTGAAAAAATGTCAGTTGAATTTAGGGCATCGATTAAACATTTCAGCACATATTTCATGAAGCAGCAGTAGCATTAATATAATTGATCTAGAAAGAGAGATTTCATGAGTGTTGTCACGTTCAAAGCTATAATGGTTCTTTTCATCATAGCAACAGCTTTGGCCGGTGCTTACCTCGCTTTCAAACTTAAAAAGAGCAACCGGAACACGCTCTATTTTTCACTTGGAAATACTTTTGCCGCCGGTATTTTTCTGGGTGCCGGACTCATCCATATGCTTCCGGATGCCACGGAGGGTTTTCATGCTGTTCTTGAAAGTGCTTTCCCCTTTGGCCCGTTTGTAGCATCGCTTGGATTTTTGTTGATCCTGTTTGTTGAAAAAGCAATGACTGGCAGCCTGAAGGAAAGCACCTCTTCTTATGTTTTGATTCTTATTTTATCCGTCCACTCCATCATAGTCGGTATCGCTTTTGGAACAGAATCCGCAATGGAACAGTCTATTATTATCGCTATCGCAGTTTTGGCGCACAAAGGCTCAGCTGCTTTTGCCCTGGCTGTCAGTATGTTGAAAAGTAACATGCAGACAGAACGCATCATCAAACTCATCATCATGTTCAGTCTTATGACACCGCTCGGCATACTGATCGGGGTATGGATCGCAAACGCCTTAAGCGGACAGGCAGCACAATTCAGTATCGCCCTCTTTGACGCTCTTGCAGCCGGCACTTTTCTTTATATTGCCATTATGGAGATCTTCAATGAAGAGTTTGAACAGAGCAGTCATACCTATCTGAAACTTATGATGGCCGCCTCAGGATTGCTTTTGATGGCACTTCTCGCCCTCTGGCTTTAAGGGCACCTCTAAAAACTCCGGTTATCTTTTTTTTCAACTTTTTTTATAGAGGCATCATCTTTATTATCAAGGTTGACATACTCAAACAATGGTGTGTGGATAAGGTGCATTCCAAAATCATACAATGGTGTTACCTCAAGAGTAGCACTTCGCAGTTTCAGGTCAAACAGATGCCCGCCAACACGCCGGGATACATCCAGAAAATGAAAATGAAAGCCGGGAACATTGATGGCATTCATGTACTCTGGAAACCAGAAACCGACTGCGGTTCCAGATATATCATCAAATGTGAAGGTTGTCTGTACCTGAGAGATCGTTTCGCTTAGAGGTCTGTGTCCCTGGGGTTGAGGATGTTCGGAACGAACATCAATATGTGCGAAATCACCCTTCAGGCACAGCGCGTAGATAATATTACGAGATTCAAACATAGATGCTATCTGTTCTTGTAAGGCATCAAGGCTATCAAATCGGTCCAGTACTTTGCTGTACGTCTTTTTGAAATGGGTGACAAGGGCAAAAGGCGTCTTCATCTGTGGCGCTACCACATGTGCTTTGCCCTCTGCATCAATACGATAAAAATGTCCATCAAGCGCAATCATTTCACCATTGACAGCATCAAAAGTCCCGATGCCGAAATCACCATAGTGTGCTAACTCATCAAAACGCATATCTCCTTCATACACCCCATTTAAAAGTGAGCGTATCGTGCCGACCTGATATAACATGTTTCTGTTCTTAGATGATAAAACCATATTATCTTGGATAATACAAAATTACATATTAATACCACATACACTTATGCACTTTTTATCGTATCTATGCAAAAATGCATTAGCTTGATATGAGGTAGGAATATGATCGACTTTTTTAAACTTAGAGAACACAAAACCAATGTCAGAACCGAAGTCACCGCAGGATTCACTACTTTTATGGCAATGCTCTATATCGTCCCGGTCAATGCTGCCATCATGAGTGCTTCGGGTATGCCTTATGATGCGTTGATTACTGCGACGGCAGTCATAACTATTATCGCATCGATACTCAATGGGTTTTGGGCAAATACTCCGATTGCTATGAGCGTCGGGATGGGTCTGAATGCCTATTTCAGTTTTGGACTGGTCAAAGGGATGGGCATTCCCTGGCAAAGTGCTTTGGGGATTGTCTTCGTCTCGGGTATTCTTTATGTGCTGATCAGTATGACACCGCTGCGGCGCTGGATGATCGAAACCATTCCCATGGACATTAAACGGGCAGTCAGTGCGGGAATTGGTGCTTTCATCGCCTTCATAGGGTTGGAGCAGATGAAAATTATTGTTGACAGTCCTTCCACGCTGGTTACCCTCGGAAATTTTCATGACAGCCATGTACTGCTTGGGCTTTTCGGTCTGGCACTTGCCATTTTCTTTACACTTAAAAACTACAGAGGTGCTTTTATCCTTTCAATCGTTTTGACAACACTCTTTGCCTGGATAAGCGGGATTGAAAAACTGCCGGAACAATTTATTTCTATGCCGGCATCGATGGCGCCAATCGCATTTGAACTTGACATCTCATCTGTCCTGACACTCACAATGGTGCCGGTGATTCTTATCTTTTTGATCACCGATCTTTTTGATACATTGGGCACCCTGACCGGCGTAGGAATGCGGGCAGATCTTTTTAATGAAAAAGGTTCCGTTCCCCTGCAAAAAACCATAGAAGCCGATGCCGTCGCCACGATGCTAAGCGGTCTTGCCGGCGTTACCAGTACCACTTCCTACATTGAAAGTGCCGCCGGTGTCGAAGAAGGCGGCCGGACCGGTCTGAGTGCGGTCGTCGTTGGTCTGCTATTTATTTTACCGCTATTTTTGCTTCCTTTTTTCCAAGCGGTTCCATCCAATGCCATCTATCCGATCCTAATTGTGATCGGCGTAATGATGTTTGGCGAATTGCAGCATATAAACTATCAAGATCCCGCTGTGAAATACAGTACCTTTTTTATCGTGATGGGGATGCCTCTGACCTATTCCATCACAGATGGACTGCTGTTGGGTGCTTTGGTTTATGTTTTTATTCATCTTGTTCAGGGCAACTACAAGAAGATCGACATTGCAATGGGTGTTCTGGCATCGGTCGCGCTGCTCGTGTTTTTTGTGCTGTAGAGAATATTATTGAAAACAGTTGTACAATTATTACTCCACCGGTATTTTAAGCCCTATGAAGGGTACTTTTGAAAGTAAAAACATGTCATCGTATTCCAATGAAATCTTATCAGTAGGAATGCAATAATTAATTATGGTACCTATATTGATATTTCAGGCAAAACACATCTAACGGTTTGGGTATATTCTAGATTACCTAAGTTATTTCATTTAATAAAAAAGGGGGGGAGAAAATGGCCAATACAGATAATCAGGATAATATCAAACAGGCGACGGCAGAAGTTGTCTCGCCAGTCCTGGACGGATACGACCTCGTGACGTACCACAGCCTTCAGCGTGGCCAGAACGGTGTCCGTGGGAGCAATCAGCACACAGCCCACTATAAAGGATATGACTTTTGGTTCACTACCGCCGCAAACAAGGCCACGTTTGAGCAAGATCCTGAGAAGTATCTCCCCGCCTACGGCGGTTTCTGTGCCTGGGGCGTGGCGAACGAGCGTGAGCCGGAGTGGCCATGGAGCCGCATGCACATGGGCCCTCCCTGCGGCCCCTCTGATGGCTGGCACGTGTACAATGGCAAACTCTACTGTGCCTTCAACAAGCACTTCATCGACATATTCTTCAAGAATGCTGCGGCG
>DAOWOG010000041.1 GCA_030642185.1 Helicobacteraceae bacterium
GGCCTCCTTGACCATAAATCCCGTCGGCATTGAAAGCAGCAATCCACTTCCGTCACCTGTTTTTCCGTCTGCGGCAACCGCACCCCTGTGCATCATACGTTCCAGTGCCGTAACAGCATATTCCAGATTCGCATGGGATGCACGGTTTTTAATATTGGCAATCAATCCAAATCCGCAGTTATCTTTAAATGATCGTAGTAAATCGTGATGTTCCACTCTAAAACCACCTTTTCTTTAAGATTTTAAACAAAAATATTGCATTTTAATCTAACTTTAAACAAACTTAGATTATTTAAACAATTTATGGCTTTTATTTTAACACTAGTTAAATTAAGAATCTATTTAGTTATAATGATATTTATTTGAAATAAAAAAATCGTGTAATTTTGAAGCAGAGAGATGCAGGGCTTTATTATCCAACTCAATCGTGCCAGAGACGAAGATCTGGTTGTCACAATTTTATCAAAGCAGAGCTTAGACACACTTTATCGTTTCTATGGAGCACGCCATGGTGTCATCAACCTCGGTTTTAAGATCGATTTTGAGATCATCACCAGTGTAAAGTCGACTATCGGTCAGCTGCGTGATGTTATTCATATCGGTTTCCCGTGGATTACAGATCATAACCGTCTTCGACACTGGCAGCAGTTTATCGCACTTTTCTATCCGCATCTCAAAGACTCCGAAGAGACAGGATCGTTCTATTTCGACCTGCTCGACGATGCCGCAGCACGCTGGCAGACTCAAAATCCAAAACGTATTGCCGTCGAAGCCTATACAAAACTTTTGGAACACGAAGGCCGCCTGCACAAAGAGATGAACTGTTTTTTCTGCGATCAGCCGATTCGGGGTGACATCTCCCTCATCCGTTCCTACCTCCCGGCCCACAAAGAGTGTGCACATACGCTGAGTATCCAGCAGACCGGTCTAAATGAACTGCTTGAAAACCACTCATCCCTGTTTATAAGCGATAAAGAGGTCGAACGGTTGTGGTATGTGATGATGGAGGGGCTGTAGAGATCCTCACCGACTCTCAAAAAAGTAGCCATACTTCCTCAACCGCTGCTTAATAGCTGACACATCGGTTTTCTTCACAACAATCATATAATTTTCTGCTTTGATGATCATTTTTTTCAGTGCGACATCTGTTGCCAACACTTTAAGAAGATCAATTTCATGATTAAGTTCAAGAACAACATATGCAGTACGTTGTTTTAACGGGTTTAGACGTGCGGTCACCTCTGTTTCGAGTGCTTTCCAATTTGAAGGAATTTCACCTTCAGCTATTTTAAAAAGTGCCGTAAGCTTTGTTTTGACATCAGCAGCGGATTTTGCCCCTTTGTAAAGCGTTTCATAATCAAACTGATAGAGCATTCCGGTACGTTTTACAGCTAAGTTCTCTACGCTAAACTGCTTAATGGGATCATCACCTTTGAGTGTTATCAGCAAGCGCTGATCATTTAACGTTACAACCGCTTCACTCTGAATGGCCTCCGGCTCATCATACTCATCAATAATGCCGAAAGCATACTGCCCAAGTGTGGTGATCTGTACCGCGACCAGACCATCATACAGACTAAGTGCTCCGTCTTTAAACGTAGGATCATCCCCAAAAGGAGTGCTATAGGCAAGTTTCACAAAGCCCAGAGACGCCATCAAGAACATCAAGCCTTTATAGAGAGGTTCTGCTACATACTGAACAATATTACTTCCGACGATATCTGCACGGTGAGTATAGTATTCATCATCACTATAATAAGCACGACGATAGGTTGTGACATAACAGTTATAATAGTCATTTTTCAATGTATATTGCAAATCTCTGTAAAACATACAAGCTACAATATTGTGAAAGCCTATCCACTCCTCTGAGGGCATCAGCTTCATAAGTACACCAAGTGTCTGAAATACTTCTGAAATCAACTCACTACCGTAGTACGATGAACACCCTTTCAGGTGTGTTTCAAAAAGGGCTGATAACGACAGATTTTTATCTATTTTATCGCCTTGAAGCTTCACTGTTATCTCTTTAAGATACTCTGCATTGCCAAGAGTCTTTTTCACATCATTTTTCAATGCATCTAAAAAACCGGCAAGTATTTCACTCCGCATAAATTCAAGACGTTTATCATTGGCGTAAAACTCTTGAACATTCAGGTTTGTCTGCAGCTTTTTATAGGAAGACTTTAGGATCGATCCGTTTTTTGAATACTTTATCTGTGTTGCAATAAAGTCACGATAGCGATGTAATTGACTTACCGTCTCAAGTTCAAAATCACTTTGCATCAGTTCACCACGCAATTCTACGGGATTAAGGTAGTAATTTTCTGGTTTCGGAAGCCAGGGTTTTATCGCTTCTATAATATCCGAATGCAGAAAAAGATAGCCGGTAATGTCATCAGACCAATCAGAATAACGGATATAGGAGTTTAAAAGCCGATACTCTTTTTTTAGCTTGGCATCATGAGGTTCAAGTGGATCTTTCTCAATATTTTCAAGTGAAATCTGATGCTCAAACGCGCTGCGTGTCAATAGTGTTTGAAGCTCTTCAGACAGTGTTTCATAGACCGTTTTAAATACCTTCTCATCACCAAAGAACTGCAGCAGCATCGGTGTAAAATGTCTTTTTTGAATATTGTAAACCTGTTTAGGACCAAGTAGAGACAGTTTTTGAACCTTGCCTACGGTAAAAAGTCCATCTCCTGGCAGCTTGAGCAGTGAATTTTCAGGAAGTTTCACCCAGCCCTTCTCTATCCACTCTCTAAAATAAATATCATACAGCGCTATGAGATCCTCTTTTGTGTATGCCTTTGAAATCGCGTCATTGAGTGTCATCTAGTTTCCTAACAAAAATGCTATGTCATCTTCCTGCAGTGATTTGACCGAAGCACTGTCACCGCCGATGAGATTTTCAAAGATCTCGGATTTTTGCTCCTGAAGCTGCAAAATCTTCTCTTCAATACTGTTCTTGCTGATAAGCTTATACGCCATCACCCTGTTTTTCTGTCCGATGCGGTGGGTACGGTCTATCGCCTGGTTTTCTGCT
This sequence comes from Helicobacteraceae bacterium, assembly GCA_030642185.1. Taxonomy (GTDB): domain Bacteria; phylum Campylobacterota; class Campylobacteria; order Campylobacterales; family Sulfurimonadaceae; genus 4484-230. The sequence continues at coordinate 3,047 of DAOWOG010000041.1, forward strand.
GCTTTGTTCCACCATGGATCGTGGATGTAAACAACATCGGCAGCCGTCAGATTCAGCCCTACTCCGCCGACTTTGAGCGTCATGGCAAATACCTTGCATTCGGGATCATTTTGAAATTTATCAACCAGCACCTGTCGGTTTGAAGTGGCACCGCTCATCGTAACAAAACCAATGCCCAGTTTTTCAAGATCACCTGAGATCTGTTCAAGTGCATTTAAAAAGTTGGTAAAGATTAAAACCTTGTGATTGTTGCTCACCGCTTCATAAACCGACTCCATCATGGCTTCACGTTTGGAAGAGAGAATCATCTCCTCACTTTTAGCTTCAGGATTAGAGGCGATTTGACGCAGTTCGCTCAGAGCCTGCAATATAAAGAATTGAGATTTTTCGATCCCATGCTGACCCACTTGCGCCGCAATCGCCTCTTCATAAAAAGCACGTCTGGCTTCATAGAATTTTGCCTGTTCCTCTCCCATCTCCACATAAAGTACCTGCTCGATTTTTTCAGGAAGATCTTTTGCAACTTCAGACTTCGTTCGGCGTAATATAAAGGGATATATCTTGCGCCTTAACTCCTCCATTGCATCCTTGTTTCCCTCTTTTTGAATCGGTGTCAAATAGTGTTTGTTAAAATCCTGCGCCGAGTAGAACATGGCCGGATTCAGAAATTTAAACAGTACAAAGAGTTCGGAGAGTGAATTTTCTATCGGTGTGCCGCTCAAGGCAAAACGGTGCTCCGCCTGCAGCAATAAAACAGCTTTTGTCGTCTGAGCATTATAGTTTTTAATCGCCTGTGACTCATCTAAAATAACGGTGTCAAATTTTACCTTTTGAAACTGCTCAATGTCATTGCGCACCATCGCATAACTTGTTAAGATAAGCGGAAATTTCATTGCATCTTCAAAGTGACGTTCTACACCATAAAAAAGTGTAAATGCTATCTCCGGACTAAATTTCTGCAGCTCTTTTTGCCAATTATAAAGCAGACTCTTCGGCAGTACAATCAGGATTGGTTTCGTCGCCTTTGGAATGATTTTTGCTAAAAGCGCAATACTTTGCAAGGTTTTTCCCAGCCCCATATCATCGGCAAGACAGCCGCCCATTTTATTGTCATAAAGATACTGAAGCCACCGGTATCCGTACTCCTGATAACTGCGCATTTTCGCATCGAGCTTCGGCAGCCTCTTTTTTGATTTTTCAAGAGCATTAAAACCTTCATACAGCGCGCGGGAACTTTTAAAAACATCATTCTCTCCCCTGTTTTCGATGAGCGCTTCGATCTGTGGCAGATCAAAAAAAGAGATTTTTGTCTCTTTTTTATCTTTTTTGATCAAGCGTTCAAGCTTTTTAAAATACTCTTTTTGAACAATGACATTTTCACCGCTGCTAAGTTCGATGTAGCCTTTTTTATTAAACATCGCTATGGCATCATAGAGTCCAAAGGATTCGCCGTCAATATCAAGTGTCGCACTGCTTTGCAGAAAGTCAATACCCGAAGCGATCCTGGTCAGACTTAGTTTCGGTGTGACCGTTTTGATCTTATACTCTTTGAGTTTAGCCGAACCTATCAGGCGGTATTTTGAAAGCAGTGTCGGCAACTCCTGTGTTAAAAAAACCGATGCGAGCTGCGGTTCGATCACAAAGGTCTCTTCGTCTATAAAAAACTCCCCGCCGGAACTTTTTTTATGGCGATTAAGCAGTCGGGTCAAGGTCGAGGCAAGCCCCTGCTCTTCTTGCATGCGCAAAGTGTGAACATTAATCTGTTTTTCACCCGAACTGACAAATGCAACGCTATCAAGATCATAACTGTTGACAAAATCTATGTCGACATTTTCCACATACTTTAGTGCCTTCAAATAAAGCACACCCTCTTCATCCACATGGTCAATAAACAGGGCATCTTCCACGACAAGCGTATCCATCTGCACAATGGCATAATCATCAAAACGGAGTGTAACGTTATCGAAAAAGGTAAAAAGAAGTGAAAGGTAGTGCTCTAAAAACGAAAGAGGAAATATCGTCTCAAACTGTCCTATTTTATCAAAATGTTCACCGATACTTTCCAAATGCATCACACGATCATTTAGCAGAACGAAAGAGGATGAGAGCCACCGAGCCTCTTTTCCGGCAGAAGATTCAGGTGTAACAGTGCCTCCGGTCTCATTCAACGCTATTTTAAAAGGGGTCATCTCTTTTTCAAAATGAAGTAACTTCCCTGTTTCATCAACCACACTCTTTACCTGCATCAGCAGTTCGATCAATGAAGTATGATCACGCAGGTATACATGACTGGAATCACTCTCCCACTGAATCATAAAAAGCTGTTCGCGCTGCAGCTGTTCCAACAGCACAAGCAGTTTACGTTCATGCTGCGTGTAAAGTTCAGGATCAACCTCTAGTGCCTGAAGCTTCGCGTCACACACTTCAACATAAGCGCCATAGTGATCGAAACGGATGACGAAAAAGATTTTTTGAGCACTTTTACGTTTAGAGTGCTGGAGAGTTTGGGTACGTTTTAGGTTTTCGAACATTTCTCACCTTTAATCTACACGAAGACTATCTGTTACTATAATATTATTTCTAAATATGATACATTTAAACTCTTCTTTTTCAATATCATTAATAAATTCAACCGTTGGATTAAGACTTATTACTCTTTTTATACCACTTCCATAACCACTATATGGTAAAACATTTTTACAGATAGAGTTTAATATGGGATTTCGGTGTATTGATATTCCACTCTTTATTTTATCAACCGTTAGGGAGTTTGTTAATTTTCCAGGGTTTATGATTTCAATACGATTATGAAACATAAAAATCTTAATTGAGGATTGGATGTAGTAATCTCTATGTACTAAAGCATTTATAATCAACTCTGTTAATATACGCTCGTCTACTTCGAGTTCCCCTGGAGAATTAAATTCACCGCTAACTTGTCTTTGGATTAAATTGCTTGTGACAAAATTCAAACTATCATTATATAATTTTTCAAAACTGCCTTTTATAGTCTTTTTGGAAATGAATCCACCAACTGATATATCATTCCCATCAAAATAAACGCAGTCGATATAAAATGAGGGATTAAATTTTTGAGGGTTAATGCCAAATATTAAATTTCCGGCTAAAGTGAGTTGATTCTCTTTCAATAATTCACGGTTCTCTAAAATTATTTGAAATGACATCTGTCCTGCTTTTAATGCTTCATATACTTTTTTATCATCTTTTTCTAAAAAAATCAAAAACTGCTCACTGTTTACATCACTAATATCACTACCATCAACAACCTCTTCATCAGCAAAGAGATGTTTTGATTCAGCAAATAGCCGTCGAAGTTCTTCTCGAGATATTTTTTTCTTATCGGGACCAGATTTTATATAGTATTCCCCACTGCTTGTCGCGTAAGGTTTATCTGCACCTTTACGCAGAGTTACTATCATTATTTTTGCCTCTCCAACCGTTTTATTTTCTGTAAGAGGATGTATAGGAGGTTTAACATTTTCATTAGCACAATTTCCAACTAATTGTCCTATTTCTTCAATCTCCTTTGAACTTAGTCCAGTAATTTCTCCACCATCGGCAACACCAAAGATGATAATTCCACCCTCAGAATTAACAAAAGCAACCATCTCTTTGGCTAAATCTCTTGATTTTATCGCTTCTCGTTTAAATTGTGTAAAGCTATCTTCACCATTTGAAATTCTTTCTATGATCTCTAATGTTTCCATAAGTTATATATCTCCCGTCTTCTATCAAAGGCTTCAGCTCCACCTTCCATGATATTAATAATTTTTTCTTGAATGTCAGGATTATCTATACTACCGTGTTCTATTGTAATTTTGTCCTCTAAATAATCACATACAATAACTTGCTCACAATCTCCTAAAACAGGTATATTCGCATTATGTGTTGCAAAAATAAATTGAGTTTTATTTTTAAGTTTTATAAGTTCTTTAATAACTTCATTATAGATAGTTTGATTATCCAAATCATCTTCCGGCTGGTCAATAAGAACAATGTCGTTATCTTGCTGGGTTAAAATAAATATTATTAATGCTGATGACCTTTGTCCCAAGGAGTGTTTAGTTAGTTCTTTGCCATTATAAAATATCTCTATTTTATTTGGAACTTGGAATGTTAACAATGAAGAGAGTGAATGATTAAACTTATCTCTAAAGTTTATAAGTTTATTTCCCCCAAATGTAATGTTCTCAAAATCATTATATAATTCAATACAGTCTGGATAGCTGGTTAATTTATCATAATCAACTTTACCTAATCCACTTCCACTAAAAATCTTTTTTAGATACTGTTCAAAATTAATCTTATTCCCTTTAAACTCAGCTTTTAACTGTATAAATGTCTGAGTCTCATTTATGAGGTTTATTTGAGTTTCAATAATTTGAAATTCTTCTCTGTATAAATCATTGAGTTGAGAAAGAAATTTCATTAAACTTTTATGCATATCTTTTTTAACTTTTGATGCCTTTTGAACCTCAGTCAACATCATATTTTGAGTATGAAGTGATTTAGTGTAAGTCATAAAATCATCAGCTCTTAAATTAGGAATATTGATCGTTCTTTGAATTTCTAAAAACTCTTCTTCCAGTTCTTTCGCTTTATGATTAAATGATTCTTCTATTTCATTTATTTTTTTAAAATTATTTATTAAATTATGAAGCCCAACTGTAATATCTAAAAAGGATTCTTCTGTCTCATCAATAATCTTATAAAATGTATCAAATGTATCTCGATTTTCTTTAGATTCATAATTTTTTAGTTTTTCAAAAAAGTTCTCTTTTTCATAATGATGTAAAAAATCATTAACATCACTTCTAAACTCTTGAAGCCTTTTTTTTATACTTTGGAAATTA
>DAOWOG010000298.1 GCA_030642185.1 Helicobacteraceae bacterium
ATTACTTTTTCACCGATAATCCCCGCTTCATAGGCTTCATCAATGGCAGCTTGCAAAATCTTCTGAAATTGAAAATACTCCCCGCGTATATAGATGTAGGCATCATGTGCGCCGATAGCATAACAGGTAATAATGATCCCTTCAATCAGCAGATGCGGATCTTTGGCGATGATTTGACGATCTTTAAAAGTCCCGGGTTCACTTTCGTCCGCATTAACGGCCAAATAAACAGGTTTATCACCATCAAGCGGTATCAATGCCCATTTATTACCCGCCGGTGCTCCGCCGCCGCCCTTTCCTCGCAGACCGCTGGCCTTAATGATCTCAACAATAGCTTCACCCTCAAGTGAAAAAGCCGATTCAACAGCATTGTAACCGCGATGTTCATGTGAGACATTCAGCGTATGGCTATTTTCAATCCCAAATTTTCGGCTGACGATTTTAGAGTCCTTCATCTGAGCTCCTCCAAAATTGCATCGATTTTATCATCAGTCAGATTTTCATAATAAACATCATTGATCTGCATAACCGGCGCAGTACCGCAAGAACCCAGACACTCCACCTGCGTCAGTGTATAGCGTCCGTCTTCACTGCTTTCACCCGGTACAATTCCCAGTTTAGCTTCCAGATGTTCGAGTATCTCCGCTTTACCGCACAAGGCACAGGAGAGTGTTTTACAGAGCTGGACATGGTATTTTCCAACACGCTCAAGGTTAAACATCGTATAGAACGTTGCTACTCTGTATATCTCCATCGGTGGCGTATCAATGAGCTTGGCAATCACCTCTATCGCCTCTAAAGAGATCACTTTCTCTTGATACTGCACCATCCAAAGCAGAGGAAGCGTCAGTGCTTTGGGACTGGGATAGCGTTTTTGAAGCGCTTCGATCTTTTTTAAATTTTCATCCGTAAATACAAACATTAACGATCCATCTCCCCGGCGATAATATTCAGACTTCCCAGTGTCATAATGGCATCCGCCACCTGATAATTTTCAATGATCTTCGGATAGGCGGCCATATGGACAAAACTCGGTGCTCTGACTTTGACTTTATAAGGTGTTCCGCTGCCGTCACTGACGATGTAAAAACCCAGTTCGCCGTTTGCCGCTTCAAAAGCACCGTAATACTCTCCTTTAGGCACTTTTACCCCTTCATACACCAGTTTAAACTGATTCATCATCCCTTCGATAGTGTTGTATACAGCGGTTTTCGGGGGCATCACGATCCGGTGATCGGCAATATTGATCTCACCACCCGGAATCTCGTCAGCAGCTTGAGTAATAATCCGCATACTCTGAAGCATCTCTTCAAAACGTACCATCATCCGGTCATAGGTATCGCCTTGTGAACCAACCACCAGATCAAAATCAAAATGATCATAATAGTAATAGGGTTTGTCGAAACGCAGATCATACGCCACACCGCTCGCACGCAGATTTGGCCCGGTAAAACCATAGGCGATTGCCTGTTCGGCACTCACCGGCGAAACATTTTGAATACGGTCATTATAGATGCGGTTATGCTGAATCATTTGCAAGGTCTGCGCAATTCCGGAATCCACTTTTTTCAAGACATCATCCAGATCAGCCCTCCACCCCTCATAAAGGTCGTGGGTCATCCCGCCGATACGCATATAGCTGTTCGTCAGACGGGCACCGGTGAGTTTGCTGAGAAAGTCATAGGCATTATTGCGCGGGTTGAAGAGATACCAGTAATTGGTCTGTGCCCCCATATCCAAAAGTCCGGCTGCCAGACAGACAAGATGATCGATTACACGCGAAAGCTCCGTTAGAATCACACGGATAAAGATACCGCGATCGGGCAGCGTGATCCCCATCATATCCTCCACCGTTTTGGCAAATGCAATGTTATTCATCAAAGCCGAACAGTAGTTCAGACGGTCGGTATAGGGGATGATCTGATTATAGGTGTGGTTTTCACAGCTTTTCTCAAATCCGCGGTGCAGGTACCCGATCTCACTGGCACCTGCACGGATCGTCTCGCCGTCAAGCGCCACAAGCGTACGAATCGTTCCGTGACTGGCCGGATGCGAGGGACCGAGATTCAGGATCATCAATTCATCGCGCTCCATCTCCAGCCCTCTGGCATCCAGAAGCGGTTTCATCTCATCCATCATATCCTGCGTCTGAGTGCAGTACTGCCCTTTGGTGATCTCATAATCTTTTCGCATCGGATGACCGACAAATTCATTGTGATTCAAGATACGCTTGAGCGTCGGATGATTTTGAAAAACGATGCCATACTGATCCCAAACTTCACGTTCCAGCCAATCAGCCACTTCATAAAGCGATACGATACTTTCCACTCCGGTATCAGGATCGGCAACCGCTGTCTTTAGTGCCAAAATCCGGCTAAATTCTTTATGGCGAAATAGATAAATAAGCTCAAAGCGTGTTGAAGTCGGATGAGAGATATCAAGATTGTCTACTGCCGTAATATCTAAAAGAAGCGAATAATCCATCTTGTTTTTCAGGAAATCAACCACAGTGAACAGTTGTTCATTCTCAACAGAGACCAGTGGAGTATCCCCCATCATCCTGAGCAACAGTGTCGTTTCAAATTTGTCTAAAAGAGGCTGAATTTCCAACAGATCATCCTTCATCCAGTTTCCCTTTGAAATCAACATTGCGTACTTCCATTGTCGGTTCTTTCCAGAGCTGTTTCTGAATCTCGATAATGGCATCTAAAATACCCTCCGGACGCGGCGGACACCCGGCAACATAAACATCAACCGGAACGATTTCATCGATCCCCTGCAGGGTTGTATAATTATCGTAAAATCCACCCGTCGAAGCACAGGCACCGACCGCAATCACCCATTTGGGTTCCGGCATCTGATCATAAATCTGTTTGAGGATGGGCGCCTGCTTATAGCTGACAGTTCCGGCAACGACCAGCAGATCGGCATGACGCGGTGAAAAACGCAGTACTTCCGCTCCAAAACGGGAAATATCATAACGGCTTGCGGCCGTTGCCATAAATTCTATCGCGCAGCACGCCGTTCCAAAAACATAAGGCCAAAGCGAGG
>DAOWOG010000043.1 GCA_030642185.1 Helicobacteraceae bacterium
CATCAGCAAACCACTCGGAGAAGAAGTCCATTTTTTTGTCAAGTGACGCAAAACCTTCCATTTTAACGCCGTCAGTTTCAATACCGATCGGCTTCTTGCCATCTTTGTATTTCCATGCGTCGCCATGGGCGTCCGCAGTGATAACACCGGTACGTTTATCGATCTGTACATGATGTTTGTCATATTTATGACCATGAGAGATCAGGTTTTTACCATCATCTTTTATCTCACGCTCTTGTGCACTATAGATATTGTTCTCTTCCATCCATGCACCATGATCACGCATATACTCATAGACCGGATACTCGGCATTGCGGTAACGTGGATCCGTTGTCGCTGTTTTCTTCAGGTTCGGCAGGTTGTCACCGAAAGCGGCATCATACCACTCAGAGATCGTAACCGGTTTGCCTGGATTTTTCTTGGATTCCCACATTTTCTTAATGCCGAGCGTTCCATCAGGATCGATGTAGTTAACACCCATGTCGAACCAGAATTCATTCTCTTCCCACACTTCACCGAGACCGGCTTTAATGTGTGCTTCAAGCGTTGCACGATTTGGATTAGACGGTTTCCAGCCCGCTTTTTCCAATGCAACACGCATAACAGGTTGACGAAATGATGTCCAGCGTGCCGGCATTGTTGCTTCAGAGTGCTGATCATGACGCTCACCGGCCAGACCAACCGGAAGGACATAATCAACATGCCAGTTTGTTTCTGACCAGACAGGAGAGAGGTTGAATGTCAACTCCATCTTGCTTTCATCTTTAAGAACTTCCAGCCAACGGAAACCATCCGGATTGATCCAGACAGGATTGTACATACGCGGAATCCATACGCTCAGTTTCTTAGGGACATTCAGCCCGCGTTTGATCCACTTGTCCTGCCACTCGGTATCGGTCAGAAGATGTGGTAAGAGGTATGACATTTCATAGGTAGAAAGCGGCCACTCAGGCGGCCATGTCAATTCATTCCAAACATCAACTTTTGGAATATCCTTACCGCGTTTACCCTGACCGACGGTAGAAGCTCCGCCTTTGCCGGCAACAGAGATAACGTGCCAATGGTGGAAGAATGTTCCACCGACAGTACCGATCGAACCACGAAGTGCAATAGGAAGATAGCCTGTACGGCCGCTCATCCATCCACCGCGGTTACCTGCAGCAGTTGCACGCCAGAAATAAGAACTGATCGCATCACCCGCCCAGATGAACATATCGTAAAGCTCTTCGAGTTTGTATGCAGGAACATGTGTCTCTTTAACAGTATATTCCAGTGTGTACGGTGCATAAAGTTCTTTTAGCAGTTCAAGAAATGCATCAAAATCATTCTTCGCCGGTACTTTGGAAATATAACCTTTGGAAACCATGAACTCAAGATATTTTTTATTATCTAACAGTACTTCCCAGTTAAACCATTTTTTGACAAACTTTTTGTCAACTTTATCTTCTTGAAGAATCCGGTTTACAAGGTGAAGATAGACAGCCGGTTCTGTTCCCGGCCATGCGGCAATCCACAGATCTGCCATACCTGCCGAGTTGGACAGACGCGGATCCATCACAACCATTTTTGCACCTTTTTTACGTGCATCAGCGATAAAGCCGGCTGACTGCTGGAAATAGTGACCTGCATCCGCTGCGTGAGACGAGTTCAAAAATACCAGTTTTGCATTGGCCCAGTCCGGACTTGTACGGTCATCATTTACCCACTGAATGGTCGGTGTACGACCACCTGAAGAACAGATATTTGTGTGTGAGTTGAACGCATCCGTGTTCAGTGTTTGCCAGAATTTACCGGTAAAACCGTTCTCATTCGGACGTCCAACGTGGAACATTATCGATTTTTTGGAGAGTTCATCTCCAACGCGCAAGGTATCACCCATCTTCTTACCAATGGTTGTCATTGCTTCATCCCACGTTGTACGGATCCATTTACCTTCACCACGCTTGGAACCCGGTGCACGTCTGATAGGGAACGCCAAACGATCCGGATCGTACATTTGAGACTGGCTCGCATAACCTTTCGCACAGTTACGTCCGCGAGAAGCAGGGTGCAGCGGGTTACCCATATATTTTTTGACCGTAAATGTTTTTTTGTCGATCCATGCTGTCAGACCACAAGAAGCTTCGCAGTTTGAACATGCTGTCGGAACGATCGCATAATCGTTGACCCGTATACCGTCAGGGTTGTCTTCACTCTGAACACCGTGACGTGAAATGCCGCCGCGTTTCCAGTCATCACCGTCAAGTTCCTGGAAATCTTCCCACTGATCCAACGGCGGGTAAAAAGAGAGTGAATCCGGAGTATCCGTAAATTTGCTTTCACTGACTGATTCGGCAATGGCGTCTGTTGTAAATACGCCTTTGGCGATTGCAGCGCCGGCAACTGTAAATGCCGCGCCTTTTAAAAATGATCTTCTACTTTCTAAATACATTCATTTACCTCTCTTAACTCATATTTAGCAGCTGTGGAATAACCAGCCATACGTGTTTGCTCACCCAAAGGCCTGCAAGTGCAGACAGAGCTGCAAGTTTAAGCAGTTGCTCTGAACGGCTTGAAATACTCAGTATAACCAGGACGAACGGTGCGATAAAGGCAAAAACCTGACCGATCCAGAACATCGTTGTATATTCACCGTGGCCTTTAATAAACTCTAATGTTGCTGCCACTTCTTCGGCTTTCATCGGGCCAAAAATCAATTCACTCATATAAAGGATAAAGGCACCCAGTGCACTCAGTGCCAGGATAATACCCAAGTCACGTTTTGCTTCATAAGAGAGCTTTTTGAAATAAGTATCCAGAAGTATCATCGCTGCAGAACCGGACAGTGTCGCTGCCAGAATCATTTGAGCTGATTCTGTCGGCATTTGCCACAACTCACGTGCAGTTGATTGTGCCATCAGACCAGCCGTATAAAGTGTAACCGGGATCGCCAGGACAACGGTCCATGTCAATGTTTTGTCAAACAGGGCATTATCTTTCTTGATAAAGCTGGCAAAAGCAAGTAAAAAGAGCAGTCCGACGAACAGTGTCGCCATCCATGCACCTACGGTAATTGCCGAAGTCCAATGAGGATGGAAGAAGATATGCCAGAATCTAAACATCTGGTGCAAATCAATGACTGTAAAGAAAAGGAAAAGGTGAATAAAGACAATGGATATAACTACCACAGGAAAACGATAACTGCCTGCCTCATTCGGATATTTTTTCAACAGATAAAAGAGCATAAAGATTACACCGGTACCAACACTTTTGGCCCACATATTCATGGTGATAATCCAACCCCAAACTACACTCGGAAGTGCAACATCAAGTGTTACAACCGCATTTGTCGCTGCTAGTGATTCATGTACCATTAGTGGTGCCCTCCTATTGGAAGATGTGTTAATTTATTGAAAAGCGAGTAGCCTTCCACTCTATGTGATGCAAGCGGATTAAGTGTTACATTGCCGCCGCCGACATAGAAGTGATGAGGGTTCGTTCCTTTTTCAGGTTTACGTACTTGTACATCACCATTACTTTGCTGAATATATTTGCTGATATTTGAAGTCGGATCTTCAATATCTCCAAAAATATTTGCTTCAACAGGACAGGCCACAACACAGGCCGGCATCATCGAACTGGCAACACGATGCGCACAGTAAGTACATTTGTCAGCTGTCTGTGTTTCAGGATCGATATAGATTGCGCCGTAAGGGCAGGCCATGACACATCCGGCACATCCGATACAACGCTCTTTATCGATATTGACAATTCCATTCTCGATATAGTGCAGTGCACTTACCGGACAGATACGCTCACACGGTGCATTTTCACAATGATTGCAGCGAAGCGGTGTAAAGGTCCGTTTTGTTTCAGGAAACGTGCCTACATCAACATATTTAACGCGAAGTCTCCATGTACTCAGCGGAACTTCATTTTCCACTTTACATGCGATTTCACACCCCTTACATCCCATACACAGATGCAGGTCAACCAGGAAACCTAATTTCATCTATTCTCCTTCTACCTGAATTCTTAAGGTAATCGTAGCGATTATCATGACTAATAATAATTAAAAGTGAACCTTATAAGGCGCACAGATGGTATCTACGCTATGAGGATACTACCTTATTTAGCTTTAACTGTAACTAAATAAAATTAAGGAAAATGATATTTTTCTGAAGAAATGTGTAGAATTGAAAAAATTAAGAAGAAGAGCGCCTGACGGCCTTAAAAAGGCGCTTTTCAGAGGTTTGGTTATTGATTTAAACGCACACGAACAGACTGTTCATGTGCAGTCAGGCCTTCTGTATTGGCTATCAGTGCACAGGCTTCACCGATCTCATTGATCGCCGCTTTTGAAAAAGAGATGATTGATGACTTTTTCATAAAATTTTCTACTCCCAGGGGTGAATAAAACCTGGCAGTTCCACCGGTTGGAAGTGTATGGTTAGGTCCTGCCACATAATCACCGATCGCCTCAGGGGTATTGTGTCCCAAAAAGATCGCACCGGCATGTTTGATCGACGGGAGCAGTTCAAAGGGACTTTTAGTGGCTACTTCCAGATGTTCCGGTGCGATTTCATTCATTAATGCAACCGCTTCTTCCATACTCTTTGTAACGATAATGGCTCCGCGCTCTTCGATCGATTTGCGTGCGATCTTCTCACGCGGTAGTTTCTGAAGCCATTTTTCTATCTCTGTTTTTGTCTCATCAGCGATGTTCTGCGAAGGCGTGATCAGAATCGAACTGGCCATCTCATCATGCTCTGCCTGGGAAAGAAGATCGATCGCCAGATGGTGAGGATTGGCACTGTCATCCGCCAATACACCGATTTCACTGGGTCCTGCGATCATATCGATCTGAACCTCACCAAATACCATCTTCTTTGCTGTCGCTACAAAAATATTGCCCGGACCGGTAATGACATCCACTTTTGGAATCGTTTCAGTTCCATACGCCATTGCCGCAATCGCACTGGCACCGCCGACTTTATAGACTTCACTCACACCACAGAGGTGACAGGCCGCAAGCAGCAGTGCATTGGGGTCATTATCCGGTGTCGGTGTACAAACAACGATTAGCTCTACTCCTGCAACCTGTGCCGGGATTACATTCATCAGCAGCGAGCTTGGATAGGCCGCTTTTCCACCGGGAATATAGAGTCCTGCTCTATCTACCGGCGTCACTTTTTGACCGAGTATCGTACCGTTTGCTTCCGTATCGAACCATGACTTCGGCAACTGTTTTTCATGATATGTTTTGATACGGTCATATGCCAGATGTAATGCAGATTTTAATGCATCATCAAGATTGTCATAAGCTGTTTTCATCGCTTCTGTTTCTATCTTTAATTCGGCATCATCTGAAGGTTTCCAATTATCAAATTTTGCAATATGCTGTTTTAAGGCACTGTTTTTATTATCTTTTATCTCTTTGATGATACCTCCGACAATCCCGGAGACCTGTTCAATATCCATCTTCCCGCGTTCAAGAAGTTCTTTAAATGCTGATTCGAAACCGGCATCAGCAGTTGTGGTAAAAATCATAGATTGCCTTTTACATTTAGAGGTGTACTTTAATGCCATTAAGTTAAGACGCCAAACGAACAAGTCCGTTTGACTACGCTAACGCTAAGTTCCCTTCAGCAGGGGGCTCACGTGCAGATGAACCGCACTTAATACCTTATAAACTTTCTTAGCTTAATGGCATAGGAAGTGCCTTTTACTTAAAATTACGCAATTATAGCTTATGAAATACTAAATACTACCTCTAAAGGGAAAAAACAGTCCCCCAAACAGGAAACTTTATGGCTATAATGACAATCATACTATATTGGGGTATCGAAAAATGAAAGCTTTACTCTTTCTGCTGATTTCAGTTGTCATCTTTGCGATAGAAGTTGAGATTGAGATTCTGGGTTCCGGCGGCCCGGAAGTTGATAATCGTGCCAGCAGTTCCTATCTTTTATGGATTGATGGTGAAGCAAAAGCTTTAATCGATGCAGGCAGCGGTTCGATGCTGCAATTTGAGCGCAGCAGTGCAAAACTGGAAACACTCGAAGTCATTTTACTGACCCATATGCATATCGACCATGTTGTTGATCTGCCTTCTTATATCAAAGCCGGTTATTTCTCCTCACGCAGAAATATACTCCCTATTATCGGTCCTGACGGAGACGACAACTTTCCTTCAACCATTGAGTACTGTTCAATTTTATTTGGTGAAAAAGGAGCGTATCGCTATATGAAAGATGTATTGACATCGCAAAGCGATTCATTTGAGATTCACCCGCAAGATGTCAATAATACACAACATCTCGTTTTTAACAGTTTTACGGTTGATACCCTCAAAGTACATCATGGCATTGTTCCTTCACTTGCCTTTCGTATCACAGTCGGAGAAAAAAGTGTCGTTATCTCAAGCGATACCAATAATGAAAATCATGGATTGGAGATTTTTGCCAAAGGTGCGAATCTTTTTATCGCCCATCACGCCATCCCGGAATCAGCCGGTGAAGTAGCAAAAACGTTGCATATGACACCTTCCGAAATTGCACAGATCGTCAAGAAGGCGGATGTTAAAAAAGTTGTAATGAGTCACCGTATGAAACGTACTCTAGAGCATGAAAATGAGACGATTACCATTATGAAAAAGAGCTACAGCGGACAAATTGTCTTTGCTGAAGATCTTATGCGGATTAGATTGTAGGCCACTTCAATGCCATTAAACTAAGCAGTTTTTTCTTTCTCGGGGATGCGACTTTAGTCGCATGAACAAGTTTACCACTCTCTCAAAGTAAGACTAAAGTCTCACCCCCGAAATGGCATAGTCATCTTTTTTTATTTTATTGGGCATTTACCCCGTCAAACTTCTTCTTGACAATTTCCAAAGCCTGTAAAAAGTTTTCTGCGTCAATTGCGCCCTGAACAGCATCAAACAGAGGTTCGCCTTTCGAATCCAAAAACCAGATAGCCGGAGTTCCGGGCTTGAAAAGTTCAGGCGGATAATAGGTTCTTTCGTCGGTATACACAGTGATGTTAATAAAATCCCGATTTAAACGCGTGATCACGGCAGGGTCTTTAAAGGTTGTCTTTTCAAGATGACGACACCATTTACAGTGGTGGCTTGACAGTATAAATACAATTGGTTTTTGAGTCTGGGTCGCTGCAGATACGGCATCCTGATAGCTTTTTTGCCAGTGAATATCAGCTGCAAACAGGGATGATGCAAACAGCAGAGCGATCCATACTAATTTATTCATTGTTTTTTTACCTTTTTCAATAGTTCTTTTGCTATTTTCTCAACTGTCTTATCTGTCACATCGATGACAATATCCGCCTTTTTCATATAGGCTTTCTCACGTTCATCATACAATGCACGGGCTGCATCGATATCTTGAAAAAGCGGACGTTTTTTCAATTTTCGTGCAGCATTCGGATGATCGACGATACGCTGATAGATCGTGTCAAACTCCGCATGCAGCAATACCACAGTACCTATTTCATGAAGATGAGGAACCTTATAAAATCCTCCGCCTGTTGAAATCAGCGTATCTGTCACACTCTTTTGAAGCCATTTGGCAACGTGACGTTCAAGACGGCGAAAATATGCTTCACCCTCTTCTTCGAAAATTTGTTTGATTTTTCGATTTTCCATACTTTCGATAATATCGTCTGTATCGACTGCGACCATCTTTGACTGTTTCACCACTTCACGTGCGACACTGCCCTTGCCCAC
>DAOWOG010000266.1 GCA_030642185.1 Helicobacteraceae bacterium
CTTTCCGATATAGAACATGTTGTCATCGCAGCGAACAATGAAGTGCTTGAAGCTGTACTGCACCTTGCCATAGAGTATCATTTTTCAATCGCTCTGATACCCCTTGATTCGCAGAAGTTGGTAAGATCGATCTATGATCTTCCTGCAGAAACGGATGCGCTCATCGATATCGCACTGCGTCAAAACGCTGCTGAGATTGATCTGATTGAGTGGAATGAAAAAACCTTTCTCCTTAAAGCTACGGTCGGCACGATACCCTTGCTGGGTAAAATAGATCAAAAAAGTGGGATCATGACCTTCTTTCATAATCTGAAAGAGGGTGTAAGCGAGTTTTTCAATATCAATCTTCAGCAGTTTGAAATTACGACTGAGAATGGCAAAAAAGTCAAAACAGCGGCAAGCGGCGCTTTTATCTTTCAGCAGAACAGACGCAGTTTCCTCTCAAGAACGCTGCAGTCAGACCACTCGATGCGTGACGGTCAGATTATGCTGGTACTTATTTCACCCTATTCAGTGATAGAGTATCTGAAATTTCTCTTTTCGATGATGCGCTTTTCTGACAAAAAAAGACGTCTTCCCGGTGCTGTCGGTTATATAAAAAGTGAATCAATTACCATCAAGGCATCATCAGCCAAAAAAGCTGTTTTAACAAATGATAGAACATTGCCGCTTCCGGCCACATTTAAAATTCTTAAAAATGCTGTGCGGATTAATGCCGGTGATAGGTTCTGGGATGAAAACCCAAAGAAGAAGAGTGAGAAAGAGTCGATAAAAATTGACAATCTGCCGGATGAAAAGGAGATGGGAAAATATCTCAATAAGCGTATCCCATTCTTCTCTTATGCATCGGAAGAACGTTTTAAAGAGCTTTTTATGTCGCTTAGAGATGATGCTGCCACCAATATACATTATGTGATGCTCATGCTGCTCAGTACCCTGCTGGCTTCAATCGGACTGCTTGCCAACAGCAGTGCAGTTGTGATAGGGGCTATGCTGATCGCACCGTTGATGGCACCGATTGTCTCATTTTCCATGGGGATGCTTCGTGCCGACGAAAAGATGCTCAAATCTTCGCTTTTAAAGATATTTACCGGAGTGCTTCTCGCCTTGATAGCTTCAGCTTCTATCGCTTTGATTCTACCGGTTATGGGTACTACAAATGAGATGCAGGCACGTATCAATCCCAATCTTCTGGACATGCTTATTGCAGTCTTTTCAGGTGTTGCCGCAGCCTACACCAAATCCTTTAAAGAGGTGGCGCAGGGTCTTGCCGGTGTGGCGATAGCCGTTGCATTGGTCCCGCCGCTGTCAGTAGCCGGTATCAGTCTTGGACACGGTGATCTTTATGCGTTCAGCGGTGCCTTTCTTCTTTTTGTGACCAACCTGATAGGTATTTCCATCGCAGCAACACTGACATTTCAGATACTGGGCTTCTCGAGTGTCGTCAAAAGTAAAAAAAGTATGATACTCGTAGCAGCACTGATGATTGCTATCAGCTTTCCGCTTTTTTATTCGTATCAGAAGATCCTGCGTAATTATGAGTTTCGTACGCAGCTGAAACAAAACCGCTATCTGGTTAATGATAAGTATATCATTATCAAGAAAGCGACTGTTTTTGAGCAGGAGAACCGAACCATCGTCGATATTGCAATTGTTCTTCATGAGAGCTTGACGAGAGAAGATCTTGAACTTTTTAAACAAAAGCTTGAAAATCAGTTTCAGGATAAACTTTTTATCCGTGTCAGTGAAGAGTATATATTATGAGAGCAATGTTGACGGGGTTGGCTGCACTGATACTTTATAGTTTGCTGTTTTGCGGATGTGAAGTGAAACATGAAATAAAACCGAGTGGAAAGCAGGTGGATATTGGTGTGATCGTTCCGCTCAGCGGAGAGAAAGAGGCGTTTGGAACCAAAGCATTGTACGGACTTCAGGCTGCCCTGACCCATCATCCTTTGACGCATAAGGGTGACCGGATCGTATTGCATATCGAAGACAATCACAGTCATACGGAAACGACAGATACTTTGTTACGCAAACTTGCACAGAACAGCGATATAAAGGTGATTATTCTACTTTTGAACAGTAACGCTACACTGCAGATAACCTCTTTGATCAATCATCTGGAGATTCCGGTGATTGCGGCATTGGCAACCCATGAAGATCTGACAATAAAGAGCAGTTACCTTACGCGAATTAGCAGCAGTAATGCTGCTCAGGGAAAAATAGCCGCCTTTTTTGTAAGTGATGAACTGCTGCTGGATAAAGCGGCTCTTTTTTATAATCCTTCATCGGTATACTCCTCCTCGCTCGCTACCTTTTTTATCGAAGAATTTGAAAAGATCCACAGAGAGATTGTCGATGTTATTGAGTCGGAGATGGATGAAAATGAACTTGAAAGAAGACTTCTTTTACTGAAAAAGGCCGGAGTTGAGTTGGTGTATACATCGGCTGTCGACAGGAATGCAAGGCGGCTGTTACAGTTAAGAAAGAAGTTGAATCTCGATTTTCAGATCCTGGGGACGGGAAATATGCAGGCAAATCTGAAAGCACACAGTATTATCGAAATGCCACAGCTGAGTGAAGATGTTTTCGTCGTTGCAGATTATTTCGATGATAAGATAAAAACAGATGAAGAGAAAAAAATAGTTGCCTATTCCGAAGAGAAGAAAATAGAACTCACTACCCACAGTTATCTGGCTTATGAGAGTTATCTTCTTCTGCATAATGCGCTTGGAAAGTGTCAAGAGTGCAATCAAACGCAGCTGAATCAACTTTTACGTAACAACAGCGGATTTACGGGAATAAGTGATGTGATCCGTACGGTGGAGGGCGATGCGAAGCGACCCATGTTTATCAACCGGATCCATGATGAGAAAATGCATATTTATGTCAAAGTATATTAAGGGCACTTCTAAAAACTTGATTGACATGCACTCAACCTGTATGCTATAATCGGTATTAATTATCTATAGTAAGGCAAGGCAATAGAAGATGAGTAAAAGTTTATATGAAACATTAGGTGTCGATTCCTCAACAAGTGATGCCGATATTAAAAAAGCGTATCGCAAACTGGCACGAAAGTATCATCCGGATGTCAATAAAGACGCGGGTGCAGAAGATAAATTCAAAGAGATCAATGCCGCGTATGAAGTACTTAGCGATAAAGAGAAACGTGCGCAGTATGACCAGTTTGGTGATCAGATGTTCGGGGGTCAAAACTTCCATGATTTTGCACGCGGTCAGGGCCCTAATGTAGATTTAGACGATATATTGCGCAATATTTTCGGCGGCGGCGGTGGCGGCGGTGGTTTC
>DAOWOG010000208.1 GCA_030642185.1 Helicobacteraceae bacterium
GTCTGTAAGAATGAGACAAAGTTTGTGAGTGATCAAAACTTTGTCAGGGGTGTAAAATATTTCACAAATCAGATCGACTTTTACCAAAAACGCGAGTTTATGGGCAATATTTTTTATAACAATGCAGGCATCATGCGTACAGACATGGGCCTTAAAGCAGTATTGGGCGCCGTGCGTCAGATCCAAAAAGAGATTCCGTTCATGGGACCGCGCGACAAGTCAAAAACCTATAATACCAATCTGGTTGAATTCATTGAGTTCGGCAACATGGTTGAACTCGCTGAGATCGTTCTCGTCGGTGCTATCAGCCGTAACGAAAGCCGCGGTGCGCATTTCAGGTCGGACATACCGCAGTCCAACGATGAGGTCTATGGTGCCCATACGATCAGCTGGCGAGAGGATGGGGTCTTATGTGTCGATTTTATGAAATAGAAAGCACCAAGGGCGCGTGGGCCTACTGCCGAAGTAAACCCAGTGTTAACGTAGTGCAAGGAGCTTTGCTCCTGAAGCGTATAAAGTAGTGATAGGAGTGGTGTGACTGATGAAATTATCTATTAAAAGAAAAGTGACTGAACCGGAACTTCGCGAAGAGCTGGTTGATTATGAGGTTGAACTTGAAGGTGCTACGCTTCTGGAGATGCTCACCGAAATAAAAACCAAACAGGACTCCAGCCTCTCGTTTGCTTCGGGATGCCGTTCATCCGTTTGCGGCAGCTGTGCGGTACGTGTCAATGGTGTTGAACAGCTTTCCTGTGCCTATAAGCCGAATGAGGGTGATGTGATTGAGCCGCTTCGCAATATGGAAGTAATCCGCGACCTTGTGGTGGATGCTGAAAAAGCACAAAGCATGAATGCGGCTACCCATGCCTGGGGCAGTCAAAACAGGGATAACATAACCGTTACACCCGAAGATGAGAAGCGTAATGAAGTCCAGAGCGACTGTATTTTGTGCGGCGCTTGTTACAGTGCCTGCCCGGTTTATGAAACCAATCCGGAATTCCTTGGGCCGTTCGCCCTGACACGTGCCTGGCGTTATGTGACGGATGTACGTGAAGGCGAAGTCGCTGACAAGATCGAAGTGATTCAGACAAACGGTATCTGGGACTGTACGCTTTGCGGTGAGTGTGTACCGGTGTGTCCACAGTCGATTGCACCGAAATCCGATATCGATATGCTGCGTAACAAAAGCGGAGTGATGGGCTATATGGATCCTGCCTTTTCCGCCGGTTTTGGAGGCGGTCTGGATTTCGGTGCACCGACTTTTTAAATCCGAACCTTTCTTGAAAAAAAGTGCTAACAGTAGCCCAAACAGAGCTCTGTGACGCACATCTGCGTCCAAAAATCCAAAAAACATAATGTTATAGGTTGACTTCTTTCGTTATCTAAGTGTTCATAAGTTATACTTGGTTATTATGAATAACAAGGATCGTTATGGCCAAAGAACACTCAGTTGATATTTCTGCCAAAATTGATATGCAGTCCTTTAAAGATGCCGTTGTGCAGGCAAATCGTGAAGTGGCAAACCGTTATGACTTTAAGGGGATCACCTGCGAGATTGATTACAGTGAAAAAGCCAAAACATTGACCTTGACAACCGCAAGTGATAACAAACTCGAAGCACTGCAGGATATTGTGATCGCTAAACTGATCAAACGTGATTTGAGTTCAAAAGTACTCGATGAAGCAAAAGCAGAGGACAGCAGCGGCGGAAACAAACGCATTATTTACAAGATCGTCGACTACATCGAGTCCAAAGAGGCCAAGAAGATCGTGGCCGAGATCAAAAAGATGAAGCTGAAAGTCACGGCAACGTTAGAGGGTGATCATATCCGTGTGAAATCCAAACAGATTGATGAGCTGCAAAAAGTGATGCGGGAAATCCGCTCAATGGAATGGGATGCCCCGCTAGTTTTCGAAAATATGCGTTAGGGAAGGGAAAAGCATGGGAAAAATGACGATTGCAGAAGCAGCACAGCATTTTAATGTTTCAAAAGAGGCGATCCATAACCGTGTTCGCAGAGGCTCACTTGACAGCGTGATTGAAAATGGTGTCAAATATGTCATTTTAGGCGAGGCAAAACGTGCGGTACCCTCTCCGGTGTCAGACACCCGCTATTATGATTACATCGAAAAAGAGAATGAGCGGCTTAAGGGTAAAATTGATTCGCTTGAGGAAGAGACGTCACGGCTTCGCCATCAACGCGAGGAGATGCTGATTGATGACCGTGAAAAGATCGAGCGTATCTATAAAGAACGTGATGAGCAGTTGAAAAATATACTGCAGGTCGTCTCTTCAAAGTTTTTAAGTCATGCCAATGTCGAGAGTGTAATCGAAGAAGCTGAGACTGCTGAAGTGGTGGATGTCAAAGAACAGGAACCTGAAAGAGAGGATGATCTTGTCTCTTTAAAAGACTTTATAAAACTTAAGCTCTACAGTAAAAAGAAACGTCAAAAGATCAAAGAGCGGTTTCAAAAAAGAGCTAAAAAAGATACCCGTATCATTGTCAAAAAAGATAAACTGTTTCTCAAACCTCAACACTTTGATTATTCGGATCTGTTGAAATAAAGGATACTGATACTGAAATCTCTCTGCAATCTCTTTCGTTTATAATGGTATCCAAATGCATAATGAGACAATAACTGAATACATAGCGCTGATTGATCAACTGACTGATGCCAGACGATCAAGCGACAGCGCTTTTTTTTCCGCGTTTTCAGACCTGAATGTGCAGACACGTTCACGTCTGATCACGGAACTTCCAGAGATCTATCAAAAAGAGCTTTGTACAGAGCTCAGCGCAAAAAAACTGGCTGAAATCTTCAACCTTCTGCGTACCGATGACGCCACGGATATGATGATCATCCTTAAAGAGATCGATGAGGCCAAATGGCTTGATACGATCACACTGATGGATAAGAACCTCACGGATGCGATCAAAGTATTGATGGATTATGCGGAGGATGAATCAGGTTCGCTGATGGAGTTTGAGATCTTTACGGTGACGATGAACGAAACAGTCAGTGAATCGATGAAACGACTCGGTAATCTCATTGATAACCATGCCCTTGAACATATCAAAAATATCTACCTTGTTGACAAAGAACACAGGTTGATGGCGATTTTTCCGCTTGAACAGATTGCTACCGCAAAAAGTTCGCTCACCTATGCCGATCTTTATGATAAACGTGTTTTGCCACTTTCAGTGCACAGCCGCTCATCGCTTGACGAAGCGGCAAGACTGATGAAGCGTTATGATCTCTCAGTGTTGCCTGTGATCAATAGAAATGGCCGCCTGCTTGGACGTATTACACATGATGATATGCTCGATTATCTCCAGGAAGATGCGACCAGACAGATCTATGGATTGAGCCAGGTTGATCCTGAAGAGGAGATAGAAGAGGGAGTGATCGAGACCGGAAAAGATCGTGCAATATGGCTTTTTGTCAATCTGATCAATGCGACACTTGTCTCCATCGTGATCGGTTTTTTTGAGCACTCGCTACAACAGGTAGTGGCACTGGCCGTCTTGATGCCGATCGTGGCCAACATGGCGGGTACGGCATCGATGCAGACATTGACAGTACTTGTCCGTCAGATGGCACTGGGTAATGTGGTCTGGGATGATGCAGCAGTGATCCTGATGAAAGAGGTTAAAATCGCACTGATCAACGGGCTCCTTTTTGCGCTGCTGGCGATGTTCATCTCTTATGTCTGGTTCGCTTCATGGTATATCAGCGGGGTGATGGCGGCATCGATGTTCGTCAGTTTTGTCAGTGCAGGGTTTTTGGGAGCTTATGTGCCGTTGGCGCTTAAATCACTCAAAATCGATCCGGCAATTGCCAGTTCGGTCATCGTCATTACGTTAGTCGATGTGATCGGTTTTTTCTCGTTTTTGTGGTTTGCTACCATCTGGATCCCCGAAATCAATGGTATTTAGTCGACTTAGCGTCAGCGTAGTTAAA
>DAOWOG010000018.1 GCA_030642185.1 Helicobacteraceae bacterium
CATTTTATTATAGGTTTTTATGCATTTCCGATGGCAGAACTGGTGGTGAGAAAAAGATGGTCAGGCCCTGTTTTGGCAAGCTTTTTCGGACTCTTTTTTGTTATAAGTATTGCAACCGGCTACGAGATTATTGAGTGGCTATATGCCGTTACTGAAGGTGGTGAAGCGGGGATGGAGTTTTTAGGCTCTCAGGGCGATGTCTGGGATGCGCAGAAAGATGTGCTGGCAGATACGTTTGGTGCAATTTTTTCATTGGCCCTGTTTTGGTATATTCGGCCTGATCTTCTGAAAGAGAAGAGGTAGTATTATGAAGGTTGATAGATACAAAAATTCTCTACTTGCCTCATTGGCTTATCTGATCGTTTTAATAGCAGGCTTAAAAGCAGGTAGCACTTTGATCGTTCCGCTATTAATGGCGTTTTTCTGGTTTCTGCTCTTTCTCCCGCTGGTAAACAAACTACGCTCGTTTGGCATACCGGACCTGCTGACAACAATGATCGTATTTGGCATCACGCTCATCATTGTGCTGCTTGTGGGCACCTTTCTTCTCACTTCAGGGCAGGACCTTGTTGCCAATCTCCCTGCCTATCAGGAAAAGTTTCATGAACTGACTCCCAAAATAGTAGGCTTCTTTGAAAGGTTCGGTATATCGTTGCAAAAAAGTGATGCTATCGGCCTGTTGGATCCTGCAAAAATTATAAATTATACCGCTGTTTTTTTAAAAAGCATGGGCGATGTGATGACCAATGGCTTCTTGACACTCCTCGTGGTGATGTTTCTGTTTTTAGAGTCATCATTACTTTCAAACAAGGTGCTTTATCTGGCAAAAAAAGAGGATGCAAAAGAAAAAATCCGGTTATTTTTGCACAATGTCAATCTCTATATCCTGACAAAAACAGCAACCTCTGCAGTCACAGGTTTAATCGTCTGGGGCATGCTTGCTTTTTTTAAACTTGATTATGCCCTGCTGTTTGGAATGCTTGCCTTTTTTCTAAACTTCATTCCAAATATCGGCTCTATCATCGCTGCTTTTCCTGCATTGATTTTAGCACTGCTTCAGTTGAACCTGTTCGAGACAATGATAATCGCTACAGGGTACATTATTATTAATGTGATTATTGGAAACTTTATTGAGCCAAAGATCATGGGCAAAGGGGTAGGACTGTCAACGCTCGTTGTTTTTATCTCTATGGTGTTTTGGGGATGGATATTTGGTCCTGTCGGTATGTTTTTATCTGTTCCGTTAACCGTTGTCATTAAAATTGCCTGTGACAACTCTAAAGAGCTGCATTGGGTTTCTGTTGTACTAAGCAACAAGATTTCATAAATAGATAAAAAAGTAGGTATACCCCACATATTTTTTCACGTTTTGCCCTTTAGGTAGCAGAATAAAAGTTTCAAAGCATATACACTGACATCTGGAAAAATACAACAAATACAAGATAAAGGCAAATAGATGTTTTTTCATAAAATCAAAATGGCAATCTATGCAATGTTCCTCACGAATGCATGTGGCTTCAAACTTAAAAAAATCAGTTCACATGCTCAAAAGAAAAAGATACGTCTTGAATATTCAGAGTTGTTGTTATCAAAGTTAAATATCAAGGTAAAAGTCAAAGACCAACATAAATTACCCCAAAATGGTCAGTTTCTGCTTATATCCAATCATAGAAGTATTATTGATCCTCTAATTATTGAAATTGCCCTCAAAGAGACAACTGTTTTTGGGCTTTGGGTGGCAAAAAAAGAACTTGCTGATTCCCTGTTTTTCGCCTCTTTTGTTAAGAATGCAGGGACTATTCTGCTCAATAGAGAAAGTAAAAGTATGAGTGATGTTTTTAAAAATATCAAATCGCATGTAAGCAATGGCGATTCAATTTTTATTTTTCCTGAAGGAACCCGTAATAAACAAGAGGTCGATTTATCTGACTTTAAAAACGGAACCCAAATAATTGCTTTAAAAAACAAACTTCCGATTTTGCCTGTATATATCAGGACAAATGCAGGCATGGTTTTGCAATCAGCTTTACAAAGTAGTTCTAAGCCTTTGGAGATTGTAATCGAGATAGGAGAGATAATCGACTATAAAACGAAATTGGGAGTCGAAGAGGTTTACAGAAGAAGGTTTGGTCTTAAGAATATGCCTTATTCAAATGTATAGAAAAGGGGTGCCTGATTGTTTCTGCCCCTTAGGTAACAGAATAAAATTTTCAAATCATATACACTTTCCACTCAAGAGAAAATAATAGACCCCCTAAAGGATATAGACCTTGAAGAAGATTACGAGTCTGCTCTTTTTGAGTGTTTTGTGCGTGTATGGCTGGTCGTATGAGACTGAAGGCAACCAGACTATTATGAAACTGAATGATTTGCTTGCCTTGGTTAAAAACAATAAAGAGGTTAAAATGGCCGGATTTGAACGGCAAATGCATTCATTCGAACACGAACGTACCAGTGCTGATCAACTTGCTTAAGTTTCCTCTTTTGAGTACTTCGATTAGCTGATAATCAGCTGGGAGTGTTTTAAAGATGAAACCTGGTTTCGTCAAAAATTAATAGTACTGATGCCAACGACCATTGATACGTGGTTGGTATTTGGATTATAGGAGGATAGATTATGTTAAAAATTTTGACAGGTGCAGCTGTAGCAGCACTTTTATTTACTGGTTGTACACAAGAGACACAGAACAAAATGAGCCGCAGTATTCAAAACTGGACGGGGACAAATGGTGTCATGGATATTTATGCCGGTGAAAAGCTGGTGATGCGTTTTCTCAAGGTGGATAAGATGACAACCGGTGTGGGCAGAACTGATGGGCAGCAGCGAGCGTACCGTTATAGCTATGGGTATCTGGATGAGAACTTTAACTTTGAAGTGGATAAAGGTGAAAAAAAGCTCTATTTTGAAGTGGGTAATTATTCAAACTATATTTTTTATGAAAATCCACGAAAGTAGATAAATTTGGAAGTAATAGGGCTTTATAAGGTGTTCACAACACTGATACGTGAGTATTAAAAAATAAGAATAAGCAAATGAATAGAGTAAAAAAGACAACCATGTCGATACTCCTTTGTATCAGTGTCCTTTGCAGACGATTTTGAAAAAGGTGTTGAACTTTATCAAAAAGGTGCACCGAGCAGATCTGTTGAGTACTTTGAACAAGCTGCCAAAAATGGGGATAAACGTGCTCAGTACCAATTGGCCTATATGTATGAGAACGGCATTGGGATTTCCATAGACATCAATAGATCAAATTACTGGTATAAACAGGTTGCTTCCGACTTCAAGGATATACCTGATGTTCTGGAAAAGATAGATCTCTCGCAGGGCATTCCGATAGAACTCCAGTTACATCCCAATATAGATGATGCCTTGCAGCAATTTATGTACCAGTCTCTCGATATGCCAAAAGAGGGAGATGAACGTGAATCGATGAAGGACACTGTTTTCAGTACGTTTGGTCTGTTCCCTCACGAGAAGAATTATGTTCTCCCAATTGTATATACCTCTGAAGACTATGAAACGTATGATCCCGTCATGTTTCCAGGCTACGAGCAATACAATAACAATTATGAAGCAGAGTTTCAGCTGAGTATGAAAAAACCATTAACATTCGATCTGTTTGGATTTAATGAGATCATTGTCATTGCATATACACAAGAGGCCTGGTGGCAGATTTATGCCGATTCCGCGCCCTTTCGTGAAACGAATTATCGCCCTGAGCTATGGATAACCGTACCGATGGATAATGATTTTTCTCAAAATATATATTTAAAAGCCTATAAAATGGGTTATTTGCATGAATCTAATGGCAGAAGCAAACCTCTTTCACGCGCATGGAACAGAGTCTATTTGGACTTTATTTTTCAACCAACCTCAACACTGCTAGCAGAATTACGAGCATGGTATGCCGTACAAATCAGTAGTAACAACAGTGACATTTCCAACTATTTAGGGTACGGTCATCTGAAATTAAACTATTTTATCAGAAAGCATCAATTCAATCTAACATGGCGAAACAACCTTAGTTTTGACGGCGATAACCGCGGTTCGATCGAAGGAGAGTGGTCTTATCCGGTTGGTCGTTCTAAAAGCACTTTCTGGTATATAAAAGGTTTTAACGGTTACGGGGCAAGTCTGATCGAATACAACCAGCAGCAAAATAGGATTGGGTTCGGATTTACATTTTCACGATGAGAGGAGAAAAAACCATGGATAGAAATAGCCTGAAAGAGCTTCTGAAAAAACAGAAGAATACAAGAAATTTCTCTCATATAAGTACAAGATCGGGAGAGAGGATCAGACCGGATATTATCCGTTCAAATCTCCTCACAACAAAAGAGCAGGCCTCCGCTCTGAACTACAACACGTTAAAGACTATTGTCGATCTTCGTATTGGCGAAGAAGGAGGAGGAAGCAAAAATAGCGCGTATCCGGATGCGCACATAGATCATCTGCCTATTGCATTCGGAAACCTGGATCTAAAAAAAATAAGCGAATGGCTGATGATGGGTGAAGTTGAGAAGATCGACTCATTTATCGAAAGCGGTTATCGTACATTCAGTTCTGATTTCAAACATGAAGTAAGATCATTTTTTTCACTGTTGCTTAACAAGGACAATTTGCCTATGGCTTTCCACTGCAGCGCGGGAAAGGACAGAACCGGTCTTCTTGCAGCACTTTTTCTTCTCGCACTCGGGGTATTAAAAGATGATGTCATCAATGATTATATGGAAACCAACAATCGAATAGATGCAAGAGAGATGGCCGAGAAAGCCAATGAATACTTTAGGTCCACCCTCTCTGTAAAACTGCTTTATCCGGAGAGATCGATGCAGGCATTTGAGACGATTTTTTTGGTCAAGCAAAGCTGGATAGAAATATTTATGGAGGAAACAAATGAACGTTTTGGAAGTGTGGAGTCCTACCTGAAAGAGGAGATCGGGCTCGATATAGAGATGCTCAAAAAGATATACCTTTTGAAATGACTGCTTGATTGCTCTTTAAACAGGTGATTTTATTCCATGCATAAACAACTGATAGATCTCATCGATCTGTTTTTCCAGATCAATTTTTTCTTCAAACCATAAAGAGATAGCGCCGTCACTCATGGTATGAAAGGTATAGGCCAAAAATTTCAATTCTGTTTCTGACTGCTTTGGCACTACTTCACGTAAGATATCCATCAGCAGCAAGTAAACCTGCTGCATTGGATTCTCTTTACCCGAATAGGCCTTATGATAAAAAAACGGATCACCGCTTAAGATGGAACTCTCAACTGCATTGGACTTTTGCATATAGTATTCAAACTTTAATCGTATGTACGCTTTTAGTTTTTCTTCATATCCGGATTTATCTTCAGTCGAACGCTTATACTCATCATAAAAGCGACCGACCTGATACATAATATAGGCATTAAACAGGACATCTTTTGAGTCAAAGATCTTATAGAGTGCGCCAACAGACATTCCGACATCTTTCGCTATGTTGGCGATCTTGGTATGCTCGTAGCCAACCGTTTCAAAATAGGCTGTAGCACACTCCAAAATAGTGTTTTGTTTCAGATCAAAAATCTTATCTTTTAATTTTTGCATGCACTGCCTTTTAGTTTCAGGAGTATAACATTTTATTTAAGGGTGCCCTTAATGAACTACAAAGTGATAAATAAATAGAATATCATTCTATGAACTTAATTCATTATTAAAAAGGTGAACTTTATAATGAAAACAACTCTTTTTCTTTTACTGCTTACAGCACCCTTACTGATCTCTTCTGAAGTTTTCAGCGGCTCAGTCATCTCTCAAAATCAGCTCAAAATATCCAGCAGATATATGGGATACATTCAAGAGGTCAATGTCAATGAGGGTGACAGTGTCGATCGGGGCACCTTGCTTTACTCAATAGACTCCAAAGAGGTAGATGCCATGAAAGATCAGGTTCTGCTCTCGTTGGATCAGGCCATTCTGACAAAACAGATGTACAAAAACCAATATGACCAAGTGCAGTTGAATCTACAGCGCCATACAAGACTGTATCAGAAAAATATGGTCGCCAAAGTCGATGTCGAAAACCTTCAACTGCAGGTCAACAATCTCAATGCTCTTCTTGATATATCGGCCAAACAGATTCGGCAGTTGCACGTTCGTCTTAAAAATGTGGAGCACCAATATACCTACTTGCATATCGTAGCACCGACAGATGGCGTTATCATTCAAAAAAACATCAATCAAGGTGATATCTCGATTCCGGGGATGCCTGCGCTTATTATGGCTGATCTGGAGAAGGTCCTGATCGAAGCGGAGGTTACGGAAGAGATCATTGCCCGAATGTACGTCGGCATGCCGATTGATATTGAGATACCTTCACTGCGTTACAAAGGCAGAGGTAACGTCAAATATATCATTCCCTTCTCAAACAGCAGTGCACATCGCTTTAAAATAAAAATTGAGTTTGATCATAAAAAGATGATGGTTTATCCCGGTATGTATGCGAAAATAACGCTCGAAGACAGTGTGCGATGAAAGAGATAAAAACGTCTGATGTTGCCGGTCTATTGGCAAAATCATTTTTACATTCTCCTCTGTCGCTTCCACTTATATTTTTGATCCTTCTGCTGGGGTTTTATGCCGTTACCCATATACCGCGTAATGAGAACCCGCCAATGATCGTGAGTGGTGCCACTATCATTTTTCCATTCCCCGGTGCCAATAAAAAAGAGATCGAAGAGGGAATCATCAAACCTTTTCAAAAAAAGCTTAAAGAGATCACAGGGATTTATCATATTTTAGGCAGCGCTGAAGAAAATAGCGGTCTTATCACTGTCGTTTTTAATGCAGGAGAGAGTCAGGAGCTTTCCAACATCAAAGTCTATGACAAGATCATCAAAAATCTTGACCTGCTTCCAAAAAATGCTATAACGCCGATCATTAAAACACTCGATACCGATACCGATATTCCCATTGTCTCTATTGCCTTTTATGCACCTGCCAATCATGTTAATATCGTCGATCTGACAGCAAAGGCAAAAAATATTGCCTATGCGTTCAATACACTTGAAGATGTCAGTTCGGCAAAAACCATAGGAGGCAGACTGGAGCAGTACAATATTTTACTGGACCTGCATAAGCTTTATCAGTATCGTTTATCTGTCGCCCAGATCATCCAGTCTCTAAAAAGCCTCTCTTCGATAACACCCAGCGATAAGGTCTATACTCTCGACAACACCATTGTAAAGTTCAAGGTAAAAAAGGGTGTGCTGACTGCATCAGACATCGAAAACACACAACTGAGCAATGTTGAAGGCCAAAACGTTTATCTCAAAGAGATCGCCACTATCAGCAAAGGAGAGAATATTCAGCTCAGAGAAGAGACCTACCTGAGTATCCCAAATGTTATAGACTCTGCACAACAAGTAACCCTCATTGTCTCAAAAGCCAAAGGCAGCAATGGTGTCATCGTGGCTGATCGTGTTCTGGAAAAATTAAAGTCAATGGAGTCCGAACTGCAACAAAGCGGTATTGCGTATCTGATCACCCGCAATCACGGAGAGAGAGCCAACCATGCGATCAATGAACTGATCTTGCACATCTTTATTACCATCGCCGTCATTATGCTGCTTTTAATGGCGACATTGGGAATGAGAGAAGCCATTGTTGTTGCGATCACCATCCCTCTGATCTTGGCCATTACCGTACTTGTGACCTATGTCACGGGACAGTCCATTCACCGTGTCACGCTCCTCTCTTATCTGTTAAGTCTCGGTATTTTAGTCGATGCTGCGATCATTGTCATTGAAAATATTCACCGGCATATGAATGAACATGGTGCAAAAGACAAATCATTGGGGCAGATCTGTATTGAAGCCACGGACGAGATAGGAAAACCGACAAACGTTGCTACCTTTGCCATCATCATCACCATCGTTCCCATTTTGGTTATCACACAGCTTTCGGGTGAATTTACAAAAGCCATACCGTACAATGTAAGTACTGCGATGATCGCATCTCTGTTTGTGGCATATATGTTCACCCCTTATCTAGCCAATAAACTCTTGAAAAAGCACTAATATTATGAAACGCATAGAACATTTTATCTTCTGGTTACTGCACAAATCAAGCCTGCAAAAGGCCCTTGTACTTTTGACACTCTTTGCCTTTTTGGGCTCCATTTTAATGGTAGTGTTTGGCTTGGTAAAAGTCAAAATGCTGCCGTTTAAAGATTCAAATACCTTTACCGTTTATGTTAAAACAGCACCAAACAGTGCTTTGAAGAAAACACAGGCCCTGAGCCAATGTGTGATCGATACGCTCAGCCAAAGTCAGGAAGTCATAAACATGGAGCTTTTTTTAGGGCTCCCCTCGCCTATTGATCTGGCGGGTATGGCAAAAAATCTGGCATTGAACACGGGGGAAAATTTTGCCCATATCGTTGTCAATATCAAGCCGATAGATGAGAGAGACATCTCCTCTTATCAACTGGCCTCTTTACTCAGAAGCGACATAAAAAAATGTACCAGAGAAGAGAGTGAGACGATCAATATCGTCGAGCCTCCTGTGGGACCGCCGATCGTCGGTGCGGTTGTCGCTGAGATCTATGGTGATGATACCGACAAAATATTTGATCTCGCCCTCAATGTCAAAAAGGTATTTAAAAGCATTGACGGACTCGTTGATGCAACGATCTTTACAAACAGACCCTACGATATGTTTGAACTTTCCATTGATAAGGAGAAGATGGCAGCGTTCGGACTGACTTATCAACAGATCAACGAGATTATGTATGCCTCTTTTTCAGGATTAGTCGCGGGCACCATCAATCAAGAAAACATTCTGGCGCAGACAGCACTTTACATTCGGGTCAATGAAACGCATCGAAGCATTAAGAACTACTCATCTTCTGAACTAAAAACGATGCTGAGGCAGTTGAGCCTGATAAACACGCAAGGTCTGCCGGTGGCGCTTTCAGAACTCGTCACCTTAACTCCTGTGAGAGAGAGTGCGAGTGTCACCTATAAAGATCTGCGTAAAATGATCAGTGTCACCGCAGAAGCCGATCTCGTCTCACAGATCTATCCCCTCTTGACATTGCGTGATGCATTAAAAGAGGAATTCTCAGGTAAATATGAGGTTATAAACAGTGATAAATTAAATTTAAAGTTGATCGATAAACAGACAAAAGAGGTTTACAGCATAGAATTTGACGGTGAACTGCAATTGACCTTTGATGTCTTCTCGGAACTCGGCGTCGCGCTGATACTGGCCCTTGTTTTCATTTTAATACTGATTACACTCTATTATAAAAACATTAAACTCGGTGCCATCGTACTCTCAAGCAGTATGCTCTCTCTCGTCGGCATTATCGTCGGTCACTATCTTGTAAGCTTTTTTACAGAGATCACATTTTTCTTTACCATCACCTCGTTTGTAGGCTATATTGTACTTATCGGTATCAGTTCAAGAAACTCTCTGCTTCTGATCGACTTTTCCAAACAGCTGCTGCGAACAAAAGAGATGAACAAGACAAGAGCGATTGCCATTGCAACGGCAACGCGAACCAAGCCCATTTTATTAACGGCTTCGGCAATTATGCTCGGCAATACGCTGCTGGCGACCGACCCCGTCTTTGGAGGATTGGGAGTTGCCCTGATCTTTGGGACGGTGAGCGCCGTGCTTGGTTCACTGCTGATTGTTCCCATCTTTTTAAACAAAGTCGGATATACTGAGAATTAAGAG